>DASYXE010000378.1:0-8873 GCA_035935375.1 Gemmatimonadaceae bacterium
GACGGCGGCGCCGCCGCGCGCGACGCTCGCCTTGCGTCGGGCGTCGGCGGCACCGGGTTCTCCGGTTGCTCGGGCTCCGTCCGTCCGGCATCGGTCCGTTCGGCGCGATCGGTGCGCGCGACATCGACCGCGACACTCGGATCCAGAATCGGCGCGCGGGCGCGCGGCGGCTCGAGAGCCACGAGCGTCGCCCGTGCGCCGCGCGGCGACCCTGCGCACGCGCATCCGGAGGCGAGCGAGACGTCGATCAACGCGTGCTGACGCGTGAGGAGGCGCTGCGCGAGATCCACGAGAAAGTCCTCGCCATCGAGCTCGACGAGCGCGCGTCGCGGATCATCGGCCGCAAGAAGCTCGGCGGACGGAGCGCCGCCGGGCAGCGAGAAATAACGACGGCGGTCGGGCGGCAGCACCGACTCGAAGAACTCGGGCAGGTCGGCGAGCACGATGCCGCGCTCGGCCAATGTATCGAGAAACGCGCCGGGCTCGAGCCGCGCATCGATGCTGGCGTCATCGGCCGCGGGACACGACCCGACGTACGTGATGTGCACCTTGCGTTGGGCGAAGGCGGCGCGCAGGTATCGCGCGGCGGCGACGGGCGGCGCGGCGAGCACGATCATGTGCGGCACGAGCTCGGCGCCCGCGCGCGTTAGGCGGTCGATCACGTGCGGACAAGCGGACAGAATGGCGGTATCGGGCTCGTGCGCCGCGAGGTATTTCAGGCAGCCTTCTGCCACCAGTTCGTCGCCCCAGGTCGCGGGAAACGCCATGTCGTAGCCGAGTGCCTGACACGCGTGCGCTAACTGGACGGATGTCGCCGGCAAGGCGGCGAGCACTGCATCGGCGCCGAGCACGACGACGGATGCAGGACTGGCTTCGGAGGTTGGGCGAGGCGACATTGGCGAGATATTCGACGAGAATTAGGTATGTCTAATACTTACCCGTTCAGTTCGCCACACCGAGCCGCGGCCCGTTCATTGCGGACTCATGACGCCAAGATACGTTCCGCCGATGTCGCCTAGCCATTGGTGGATGTGGAGCGTGATCTCGTAATCCAAATTGCAGGCTACGCAGCGGCCGCGCACATGAAAGAAATCACACGTTTGTCACGCGAGCAACGGGAAGCAATCGCCAAGTACGGCGCGCGCACGTTCTGGCCGGCCGGATTCGCGATCTACGAGCAGGGCGCCTTGGCAGATGGCGTCTTCATCGTGGTGCGCGGCCAAGTCGCGCTTCGGAATCCCGTTGCGTCGGGGCGCAGCTTCGTGCCCTGGGTGGCGACGCCGGGCGAGACGTTCGGCGGCGAAGGCTTGGAAACCGACGCGCGCTATGCGAGTCAGGCGCGCGCCGAGGACGAGACCGAAACGCTGCACCTGAGTACGGCGCGCTTCAGCGCGCTCATGCGCGAACAGCCGATCCACGCGCTGGCCCTGGTGCGCCAGCTCATGGCGGAGCGCACCGAGATCCTCGACAAGTTCGGCCAGTACGCGACACTGACGGTGGAACAGCGGTTGGTCGCGGCGCTCGTGCGCATGGCGCAGAGCCGCGACATTCCGGCCGATATCGCGGTGCAGGAGAACGTCGTCGGGTCCCGGCGCCTGTTAGGCGAGTTGGTGGGTGCGACGCGCGAATCCATTTCCCTCGTGTTAGGCCGGCTGTCGGCCGAGGGGCTCATTCAGCGCGCCGGCAACGGCCTCGTGATCGCCGACCTGGACGGACTGGTGGGCCGTATGGCCCGTCAGACCACCGCGCGGCCGGCCATCGCCCTGTACGACGAACGCGCTGCCAGCGGAGCAGACATCAGGGAGTGATCCCGTACGTCCTGCTCGCCATTCTGATCCTTGCCGCCGCGACGCGAGCCGCGTCGCGGCGGCGCGTGGAGCGCACCGTCTCGACGCGGCTGCCGTTAGGCGCCGACGGGATCGTGCCGGGCGCCGGTCCGATCGAGCTGCCCACGCCCGGTGCGCGCGACGCGGTCCTCCTCATCCACGGGTTCGGCGACTCTCCGGACACCCTGCGCTTTCTGGCGGCGGATCTGCACGCGCGCGGGTTCTCGGTGTACGCGCCGCTCCTGCCTGGTCATGGCCGCACCCTGGAAGCGTTTCGAGCGTCGGCGGGCGGGACGTGGCTCACTGCGGCGCGCGAGGCGTACACAAACGTGGCCGCGCGATACGAGCGCGTGGGCGTGGTCGGCTTGTCGATGGGCGGCGCGCTCGCGGTGCTGGTCGCGGTCGACCAGCCGCAGGTTGCCGCGCTCGTCTTGCTGGCGCCATACATCGAGACGCCGCGCAGGCTGCGGTGGCTCGCGCAGGTGGCGCCGGCGGCGGGTGTGGTGATGCCCTACGTCGGGCGCGGCGTCGGCAACCCGCGGTCGATCCGCGATCCCGAGGAGCGCGCGCGCTCGTTGGGATATGGCGCTTCGACGCCGCGACTCCTCGCCGACCTCGAAGCGCTCGCGACGGCCGCGCGCGGCGCACTCGGACGTGTGCGCGCGCCCACATTGTACGTCCAGTCTCGCGAAGACAACCGCCTAACGACGAAAGCCGCCGAGGAAACGTTCGCGGCCATCGGCGCGCCGGTGAAGCGCCTCGAATGGGTGAGCGGAAGCGGGCACGTGATCACCGTGGACTACGCGCGCGATCGGGTGTCGGAACTGGTCGGATCGTGGATGGCCGAACACCTGCGAGCCGGGTCCGGCGCGTCGCTCGAGTCCTAACGGGACGGACTCATGGAGCGCGCGGCGGCGACAGGCGCTCGGCGCGCTCCCAGGCGCGACGGAGCTGCTCGTCGCTGGCGCTCGACTTGGCCTCTTCCGGCACGATGGCTCGGCGCTCCCCACCGCTATCGTCGCGGAAGAACACGAACAGTCTCCGCTCCCGCTCGCTTCCGCGCCGCATGAGCTGTGCGCGCTCGTGTTGGAATTCGACGGTCCACTCCGCACCGTCGGGCATGCGCACGCGGCGGGGAGGTTGCGGTTCGACGGTCATGGAGCGGAGGATGTGTTCCGGGGGCCGCCCTAGCAACACTGACCGCACCTTGCGCGGCCCGTATATTAGCGGCACGAACATTCACTTCAGCAAGCGAGGAGATGTGCGCACCACGACTTGGGCTCTCACCGCGCTCGCGTTCCTGGCAGCGGCGTGCGCAAAGACGAGCGACGCCGGCAAGACCGGAGCAGGCGATTCCGCGAGCGCGCCGGCGGCGTCCGACACGTCGAAGGGAATGGCGGGCATGGCGGATTCGGACAAGGCCGCGCCGGGCGCGGGCGTGCCGAGTGGCTTCACCGCGATGACCGATCACGCCGATGCCAACATCTCGAACGCCAAGTACACGGCGAACGGCGGCAAATGGGAAGTACAGACCGGGCCGGCCCACATTCTGTACGCGGCCAAGGACTCGGGATCGGGCATCTATGCCGTAACCGCGACCATCCAGCAGCTCGAGAAGCCGGCGCACCCCGAAGCGTACGGCATCTTTTTCGGCGGCCAGCATCTGGACGATCGCGCGCAACAGACCTACGGCTACTTCCTCGTTCGTGGCACGGGCGAATTTCTGATCAAGCGGCGCGACGGCGCCAAAACGTCATCGGTGGTGGATTGGACGGCGAACCCAAACGTGCCGAAGCAGGACGCATCGGGCAAGGCGACGTACTCGCTCAAGGTCCACTTTGCCAAGGACACCGCGCACTTCCTGGTGAACGACAAGCTGGTGGACGCAGTGCCGCGGAGCAAACTCCCCACGGAAGGCGTGGCGGGACTCCGGATCAATCACAACCTGCACGTGCTGGTGACGCCGGTGGCGATCGAGAAGTGATCCTGGAACGGCGCGTACGCGGCACACGCCGTTCACGTGCCGCGAGGTAGGACGCGCCGCGTTTCGCCTAACGAAAGAATCCAGAGGTTGTCCTGTGGCAGCCCCGCCGCGCGCCATGATTCGGCCGTGCGGCGGGGCGGCTCGTCCACGGGCTCGTCGGCGAGCGAGAAGGTTCCCCAATGGACAGCGAGCGCAGTCGGCGGCGCAGCCGCGAGGTGTGCGCGCGCGATGTCGATGTACGCGCGCACGGCTTCTTCCGGGTTGACGTGAACCGGGCGCATGAACCAGCGGGGCTCGTACGCGCCCACGGGCAGGATGCACACGTCAAACGGTCCGTGGCGGCGGCCGATCTCGCCGAACTCCGGGTGGTACGCGGTGTCGCCCGCGAAGTAGATGCTGTGGCTGCCGGCACGCAGGGTCCAGCCGCACCACAGCGTGCGCATGCGGTCGAACGGTGTGCGGCCGCTCGCGTGCTGCGCCGGCACACACGCAACGCGGAGGCCACCGGCCTCCCTCGCGCTCCACCAATCGAGCTCGGCCACGTCATGTCCGCCCCAACGCCTAACGTAGCGCGCCACGCCGAGCGGCGTGAACCAGCGGGCCGTGGGATGGCGGCGCGCTATCGCGCGGACCGACCCGGCGTCGAGGTGATCGTAGTGGTTGTGCGAGAGGAGCACGACGTCGATGGGCGGCAGCGCGTCGAGCGCGACACCGGCGGTCGTCAGGCGGCGCGGCCCGGCCCATTGCACGGGCGACGCGCGGCCGCTCCACATCGGATCGGTGAGGACGTTGAGCGTTCCCACCTGGAGCAACACCGTCGAATGACCGATCCACGTGACGGAGAGCGTCGCCGCGTCCCCGCGAGGCTGGGCAAAACGGGATTGGACGTGGCAAGGTAGATCCGGCCTTCCCCGAGGTGCCGACCCACGCGTGCGGGTCCACCTCACAACGTCGCGGAACGTCGGCGGCTTGGCGTCGGGCCACGGGTTCAGAAAGTGGCCCTCCGAGGATCGATGGCTCGACAGCTCCGAGGTGACGAGTCGAGGTTCATCTGCTGGACGCGCGTCCTCAGGCACGTCGCGCGGCGGCGAGATTCTCGTGCAGATGCCAGACCGATTTGGTGCCCACCAGGGCCGAGGTCACCATGGGCAGCGACCGCACGAACGCAATCGCGCGTTGGGCATCGGTCGCGAAGCCGGGCAACGCTTCGTGCACCGTGGCCGGGAGGTGGTGCGCCAACTTCCCCTGAAGCAGGGCCGCGCTCGCGATGACGGCGACGCCTAACTCAGCAGCGGCTTCCAGCACGGGCACGGTGTGGGTGCCTAACTGTTGGGTCGGCATCCGCACGGCCTCGGTCAACGCGAGGTTGAGCGGAAGCTGGACCGCCGCAAAGTGATGATGGTCGCCGCACACGTCGCGCGCGATCGAGACGAGGTCCGCGAGGTTCAGGTGTCCGCGCGTGCCCGGCGGTGCGCGCAGTCCGTTCCAGGTTGCGCAACCATAGGCGCCGATGGTACCCGCGTCGCACTGGTGCTCGAGCATCTCGAACGCCGCGCGGAGACGTGTCGCGAGCTGATCGGGCGTGATCGCGTCGAGCTGCTGCTCGGGGTTGTGCACGTAGTACACATCGATCGTGTCGAGGCCCAGGTTTGCGCGGCTGCGCTCGATCTGCGCCGCGAGAAACGTCGGCGCGATGCAGTGGCCGCCGGCGACGACCTCTTCTGGTCTGGCGATGCCCGTGGCGAAGAACTCGCGCTCGACGTAGGCCTGGTACTCTTCGCGCGTTGCCGGCGGCACGTCGTCGAGCGGGATGTACCCGCCCTTCGTGCACACGACAATCTCGTCCCGCGCGGCCGTATCCTCCCGAACAGCGCGCGAAAGCGCGCGGCCGAGGGCGCGCTCGGACCGTTGACAGCGATAGTTGATGGCCGTGTCGACCAGCGACACGCCGGAGGCGAGCGCAAGGTGCGCGGCTTCGGCATAGGCCCGATCATCGTCCCCGTTGCATTCGCCGAGGTACGTACCGAGTCCGATGGACGAGACGTGCAGCCGATTGGCCGTGAACGAGCGGAAGTAATCGGCGGCGAAGCGCGACGCGTGTCGCTGGGCGTAGCGCTCGGTGCCATCGGCGGTCGCGCGGCCCGCTATGGCGGCGCCGTGACGGCGCGAGGGCGCCGGTGGGCGCGGGGTCTTTGGCACGATTCGACGCTACGATGGTTCACGCGATGCGGCAAGAAGTCCGAAGCCGTTACGGGTGGCGGACTCACGAGTCGAGAGATGGCGACTGGGGTGCGCCTGGTTCGAATGTTGGCAGGTGGCGCTACCGCGCTTAGATTGCCAAAGGAGTTCCGGCCTCCGTCGGGTTCCTGGCGGGCCGGGATCGACGCCGTCCCGCGCGTCGCACGAAGCGACATCGTCACAACTCCTCAGCAGGAGAACAGACAAGCATGCCAGGGTTCGCGGTGCTGGCTTCCCACTGGTGGAAGCCCGTTCTGTTCATCATCCTCGCGGGTCACATCACGAATGTGTGTGTGACGCTCTTTCTGCACCGTTCGCAGACCCATCGCGGGGTGACGTTCAGTAAAGTTGCCGAAGTGCCAATGCGCATTTGGCTGTGGCTCTCGACGTCCATCGTCACGAAGGAGTGGGTCGCTTGCCATCGCAAGCACCACGCGTTCGCGGACCGCGAGGGCGATCCCCACAGCCCGCTGCTCGAAGGATTGCGCAACATCATCATCAAGGGCGCATTCTACTATCGCACGGCGATCCGTCAGCCCGGGATGCTGGAAAAGTACGGGAAGGGCACGCCCAACGATTGGCTCGAGCGGTACGTGCTCGCCCGTCTGCCGTGGTTGGGTATCATCCTGATGCTCGGCATCGACATCTATTTGTTCGGCTTCTTCATTGGACCGTTGGTGTGGGGCGTCCAGATGCTGTGGATTCCGTTCTGGGCGGCGGGAATCATCAATGGCGTTGGCCATGCGTTGGGATACCGCAACTTCAACGTGAAGGACGAAAGTCGAAACATCTCGCCGATTGCGATCTGGCTCGGCGGCGAGGAGCTGCACAACAACCATCACGCCGACCCGCACTCCGCGAAGTTCAAGGCGAAGTGGTATGAGTTCGACGTGGGCTGGGCGTACATCCGCGTGCTCGAGTGGCTGAGGCTCGCCAAAGTGACGTACGCGCGGGCGTAGTTGGTCGTGAGCCTCGAGAGGGCTCGGAGCAGCCTGGAAACGGCTATCTTTCCGCAGACTCTCTCGAGGCTTTGATCCAATGGACATCACGTGCACCCGCTGCGGCAACACGCGCGCGGGATTCGAGCGTCCACCAGTCCCGGGCGCCATCGGTACGCGCATTCAGACGGAAATCTGCGCGGAATGTTGGGCGCAATGGCTGAAGCAGCAGACCATGCTGATCAACCACTACGGGTTGAATCTCATGGATCCGCAAGCGCGCACGTTTCTCACGCGCAACATGGAAGCCTTCCTGTTCAAGAGCGGCTCGCAAGAATCCGTGGACACGAGCAAGCAAGGAACCATCGCTTGGTGACACGGCGGCGCGGGATCGCCACGCTGGCGTTCGCAGCTGTCGTCTGCGCGGGATGCGCCACCGTGAAGCCCGCGCCGGGCGCGCTCGCGCCGCGCCAAGTGACCGCGCAGGCGTGCGCTTCGCAACGCACATCCGATGGCTGGGTCGACTGCACGCTGGCGCACATGACCCTGCGCGACAAAGTCGCGCAGATGGTGTGGCCGCAGTTGTACGGCGACTACGTGGCGGCCGATGCACCGGCGTGGCGCCGGTTGAGCAGTCTGGTGCGCGACCAGCACGTGGGCGGCCTGATCATGTCGATCGGCTCACCGCTCGAGATCGCCGCCAAGCTAAACGCGCTCCAGTCGATGAGCGATCTGCCGCTGCTGGTGAGCGCCGATCTCGAGGCCGGCGCCGGCTTCCGCGCGCGGGGCGGCTACTTCGTGCCTAACGCGATCGATCTGGGCGGTGCCGTGTGGTTCCCGCCGGAGATGGCGTTGGGCGCGACGGGCGACACGACGCTGGCCCGGGAACAGGGCCGAGCGACGGCGGAAGAAGGGCGCGCGATCGGCATCAACATCGATTTCTCGCCGGTGCTGGACGTGAACAACAATCCGGCGAACCCGGTGATCAACACGCGCTCGTTCGGCGAGACGCCCGAGTCGGTGGCGGCGATGGGTGTCGCGTACATGCACGGGATCGAAGCCGGCGGCATGATCCCGACGGGCAAACACTTTCCAGGACACGGCGACACCGGCGTCAACTCGCATCTCGCGCTGCCGGTGGTGAACGCCTCGCGCGCGCGGCTCGACACCGTGGAGCTGGTGCCGTTTCGCGCGGCGATCGATGCGGGCGTGGGCGCGATCATGACGTTCCACGGCGCGATGCCGTCGCTCGACTCGAGCGGCGTGCCCGGTACGTTGTCGCCGCTCGTGCTCACGGACTTGCTCCGCGACCAGCTGCACTTCAACGGATTGATCGTGACTGACGCGATGGACATGCGCGGCGTGCTCGATCTGTTCGGCGCGCCGGAAGCGATGCAACGCGCGGTGGCAGCGGGCGCCGACGTGCTGCTCATGCCGGCCGACGTGCCGCACGCGATCGACGCGGTCGTGCAAGGTGTCGAGCACGGCCGATACACCGAGGCGCGCATTACGGAGTCGGCGCGGCGGATTCTGGCGCTCAAGTGGCGTCTCGGTCTCGAGCGCCGGCGGCTGGTAGATCTGGACAGCGCTCGTGCGATCGTGGGTGACTCGGCGCACCAGGCGCTCGCGGCAGAGATCGCGCAGCGGGCGGTGACGCTGGTCAAGGACTCCCTCGACCAGGTTCCGTTAGGCCGGTTGTCGCACGGCGCGCGTGTGTTGTCGGTGACGTTCGCGCACCGGAGCGACCTTGGCGCCGGCGTCACGTTCGACGCCGAGTTGCGGCGGACGTTCCCGTCGCTGCGCAGCGAGTTCGTGAACGCGGACGACGCGCTCCCGGACTATTGGCGATTGCTCACGGTGGCCGACTCGGCTGACGTGGTGGTAGTG
>DASYXE010000379.1:0-3012 GCA_035935375.1 Gemmatimonadaceae bacterium
CGCGGCTGTCGGAGCAGCCGATCCACAGGTATTGCGGCGCCTGCTGGCCGGACAGACGCGTAAAGAACGCGGGGTCCTCCCGCGTCATGTGTGCGGCCCAGGCTCGGTTGTTGTCGAAGAGATGGCTCAGACTGCGCATGACGGTTCAGGTGGAAGGGTCGATGGGATGCGGATCGCGCGCGGTGCCCGCCCACAGCAGCCAGGCGATGCCTAACGCAACGGCCGCCGAGGCGATGCCTGCCACCACGCCACTGGCGGCGGACGATCCCGCCCACACCACCGGCGCGAGGGCGCCCGCCGCCGTCACGGCGGCGGTCCAGCACGCCACGGCCAGTCGAACGAACCGCCGCGTCAGGATGGCCACCGGCAGGAGCAGCCCACAACTGCCGAACGCGAATTGCGAATACGTCTGCAGGCGCTCGCCTGGCGCGTGGGAAGACGGCAGCTGGCTCGCCCCGCCTAACAGGCCGTTGGCAGCGAGCGCGAGCGTGAGAACGAGTCCGATGCCGAACAGCACGCGGCGCCGTCCGAGCGTCATGCCGCGCCTGTCGGCCGGATGCCCTCGAGAACCGTCACGATGATGTCGGCGTCGCCACAGGTCATGGCCGGTCGCGGCAAAAGGTCGCAGCCGCCGCCCACGCGGCCGCCGTCACGCAAATGATAGAACGACGATGACAGCGGCGAAAGCCTAGTGGCGCAGCGCGTGCATCGGATCGATGCGCGTCGCGCGCCGCGCCGGGATGTAGCTCGCCGCGAACACGACGGCCGCGAGCGCCACCGGCACCGAAGCGAACGTCAACGGATCCACCGGCGAGAGCCCCACGAGCAGGCCGCCGAGCACGCGTCCTAACGCAAGGGCGCCCGCGAGACCGATGGCGAGCCCCAGGATGGCGAGCCGGCCCGCACCGCCGATCACGAGGCTGATCACGCGCCCCGGCGTGGCGCCGAGCGCGACCCGCACACCGATCTCGCGCGTGCGTGCGGCGACCACGTTGGCCACGAGGCCGTAGAGGCCGACGGCCGCGATGATCAGCGCGGCGAGGCCGAAGAACCCGGCGAACGTCGCCGCGACGTGCTCGTTGGCCAACGCGTTGTCGACGGACCGGGACATCGTCTCGGCGCCAAACGCCGGCAGCGCCGGATCGGCCGCCGCGATGGCGTCGCGGATCGCCGCCAGCGTGCCTAACGGATCGCCCCGCGTATGGGCCACGATCGTCATCCAACCGGTATAGAGCTGACGCAGCGGCACGTACGCCAACGGATCGACCGGCGCCGACATGGAGATGACGCGCGCATCGTCCACGACGCCGATCACCGTGACCGGCGGTCCAGTGATGCTATCGAACCGCATCTGTTGGCCGATCGCGCTGCGCCCGGGCCAGAAGCGACGCGCCATGGCCTGGTTCACGATGATGCGAAGTGGCGCGCCGGCAGAGTCGCCATCGTCGAAGTCGCGACCCGCGCGGAAACCGATGCCCATCGTGCCGAAGAACTGCGGTTCGATCGTGCTCGCCTCGATGCCGATCGGCTGGCGGCGCGCAGCTTCGGCCGTGCCATCGATGACCAAGCTCACACTGCGACTATACGTATCGAACGGCACCGGGAAGCCGGCGCTCGCGGCTGCCACCGACGGCATCGCGCGAACCCGCGAGAGCACGTCCCGGATGAACGCGACGCCCCGCGCTTCATTGTATCCGTCGAGACCGAGATTCACCGACAGCGCGACACGCTGCGCCGGATCGAAGCCGAGCTCCGCGCCGCGCGCGTTCATCAGGCTGCGGACGAAAAGGCCGCCGCCCACGAGCAGCACGACCGACATCGCCAACTGCATCACGACGAGCGTCGCGCGCATCCCCGCGCGGCTGCGCGGCGATTCGGCGCCGCTTCGCTCGCCGATCACCGTCGTGAGCGATGACCGCAGGTGGGGTCGTGAGGCACGCAACGCCGGCGCGAGCCCCGCGCACACGATGGCCAGCAGACCGATCGCAGCCGTGTACAGCACGACGTGGGCATCGGGGGACACGTCGAATCCCACCGGGAACTGGAGCCGCGGCACCTGCGACTTGGCAATCGCGTCGCTGCCTAACAGTGCGAGGCCGCCGAGCAGGATGCCCGGCGCCGCAAGGACGGCCGCCTCCACGAGGAGCTGTCGCACGAGCCGGGCCCGTGAGCAGCCCAGTGAGAGGCGAATGGCCAGCTCGTGCTGGCGCGCCGCGCCGCGCGCGAGGAGCAGGTTGCCAAGGTTGGCGCAGACGATCAGCAGGATCGTGATCACCGCGAACTCGCCGAGGCTCGCGCCGAGCACGAGTACGGCCGGCGGGGAAAACGTGGGATTCGAGGCGCCACCGCGCGCCGCAACGACCACCGCACCCCGATCGTGATCGACGCCCGGGAATGCGTCGGCCAGCCGGCCAGCGAACGCCGCCACCGCGGTCTGCGTTCGCGCGAGCGTCCACCCGTCGCGCAGACGGGCGACGACATCGTAGGGTCCGCTGCCACGACCGGAGACGGGGTAGGTACTGTCGATCACCAACCGCATGCCTAACGGTACCCACATGTCCGGCCAGAATCCGAACTTGCGCATGCCGCGGAAGCCGCGCGGCGCGACGCCGATGATCGTGAACGGAGACCCGTTGATCCGCACGGTTTGTCCGACGACGGCGTCCGACCTGGCGAAGCGATGCACCCACCCATCGTAGCTCAGGACGACGAAGGGATCGGCCCCAGGCTGGACGTCGCGCGGGAAAAACCGGCCGCGCACGGGTCGCAGGCGCACGACGTCGAAATAGTTCTCGCTCACCATCTCGCCCCACACGAGATCGCCGCCTGAACCCGTCCGCAGATTGAGCGGAACGCCGGCGTGCGTTGCCACGCCCTCGAAGATGCGGCTCTGATCGGCGAAGTCGCGGATGTCGTCATACGCCATGCTGCCGGCGCGTCCCGTTTTTCGATTGACTCCGAACAGCCCGACGAGTCGATCGGGGCGCTCGGCCGGAATGGGACGGAACAGCA
>DASYXE010000380.1:0-2503 GCA_035935375.1 Gemmatimonadaceae bacterium
GAAGGCCGAGGCCGCGATGGCGAAGACGATGGGCCGATCGTTCTATACGATCGTGCGGCCGGTGGAGGTGCTCCAACAGCTCATCGACGCCGACCCCTATGCAGCGTTCCGGATTGCGCCTAACGCCAAGCGCGTCGTGACGTTCTCCCGGACAGCGCACGGCGGGGGGCTCACGCTGCCGATCGAAGTCGACGGGGCGCGGATTCTTGCCGTGGTCGGGCGCGAGGTGTTCACGGCGTACGTGCCGGGGGCGAGCACGCCAGTGTTCATGGCGCTGATCGAGAAGCACTTCGGGGCCACCGTGACCACGCGGACGTGGGACACGGTTGGGCGGTGCGTCAAAGCGGCGGCGGCCGGCAGATGACGCGCAGCCGCGCGCGCTAGGGAGCGGTCGATCGCTCGTGGCAAGATGTTCGGTCTCCCCATGGGGAAGACGGGTGCCGGCGCCGCTCCGGTCGTCACGGACGTGGATCTCGCGTCCGCCGAGCATCGCGTGGCGCGGTTAAGCTTGCTGTACGGCGGAGGCGCGCCCGTGCGGGAGGCGGTCGACGCAGCCGCACGCGAAGGCGCACGGGGCGGGGCGGTCGCGTTGACAGTGGACGAAATACTGGCTCGGGTCGTCGCGCAGGGCGGCGGGCCCATTCGCAAATCGAGCAACCATGCGAAGACGGTGGAGATGATCAAGACGCTGGCCTATCTCTGCCACCAAAATCGCGGACTGAATGGTCCGACCGAAGCCCAACAGTGGGCCCAGGTGGATCAGTTCAACAGCCAGCGATTCTAGCGCCTGCGGTGACACGCTGCTTGCGTGGTTGTCGTCGGTTGACACCGGACGATAGCACCTGATGCCTGAACGACGCGGCCAGACCCGTGCACAAACGGCGATCGAGCAGCTGCTCGACGGCGGCGATCGTCGTTCCATCGGGCGGGTGAGCCGCGCCGTTAGGCGCGCCGCGCAGGACGCATCCATTGTTGACGGCTTGGTTGCGGCGCTGCGCTCGCCGCGGCCGCTGGTGTGCCTGCGTGCCGCCGATGCGCTGGAGAAGATCTCGCGCCGAAATGCCACGCGCCTCAGTACGTACCGTCGGAAGCTGCTGCATTGGGTTGCTCACACACCGGACCCGGTCGTGCGATGGAACTTGATTCAGATTCTGCCGCGCCTCGATCATGGTCGAAGCGCGATCCGCCGCCTGGCACGACGCCTCGAGGTGTGGTTCCTGACGGACGCGAGCGCGATCGTCCGCGTGTCGGCGCTCGAGGCCGTTGTGGCCTTCGCCAAGCGCGATGCGTCGCTCAAGCCGGTGGCGCGGCGAATGGTGCGCGAGGGCCTCACGGCGCCGGCCGCGTCGGTGAGGGCGCGGGCGCGGCGGCTGGATCGCTCGCTCAGCCGTTAGGCGGTCCGGCGCGCGGTGTCCTTGGCCTGACAAGCATATAATCATGAGTGGAACAGATGTATGGTTTCAAGCAACTCCTGGTCGCCTAACGAGTTATGCCGCCGGACGGCAAACTGCTCGAACGGGATGACAAAAGGGAAACAAAGGATAACGGAAGTGATCGTGCGGCGCGGGTGGAGAGTGCGGAGCACACTGGAACGAAGGGTGTTCTTTTGTTAAACACAACAACCATGATCTATCCGTTAGGCAACGCACTCGCCGCCCGCGGCGCACGATCACTTTCGTCATCCTTTGTTCCCCTTTTGTCATCCTTCTCGAGCAGTTGCCGTTTCTTGACGAAACCCACCATGCGGCCCGCGCTCCCCTTGGACCTCGGCGCCTCGTCCTTCCCGGTCGCATCACCACCGACCCGGTCGGCAACGACGGGCGTGCAATCGGCAATGCAGGCGCCGTCGACTAGGACATCTGGCGCTCGGTGGCGATCGGTCGCAACGTTACCGACATCGTGCAGCTCTCCGAGGCCGGCCTTGTTCGCAAAGCGATCGCCGCCGTCGAGATCATCGGCGGCGCCATGGGCGCGCTCCTGTTCCTTCGGCATGCGCTGAACGTCGGCCCCACGAATCCGAACGTATGGCGTGTGGCGCCGCTCCCGATCGCGGCGTTCACACTCTGTGTCGTGGCCGGCGCCCTCCTCTGGCGCCAGACGACGGTGGGCCGAGTGCTAACGTTGATCGCGCTCGCCCTACAAGTGCCGAGCGTCCGGACGGCGACACTCGGCTACGCATTCAGCGTCGGCATCGGCTTCCGTGTCTTGGTTGGGTCGCACGGCGTGTCGCAGTTTGCTTTTTGGGGCAGCGAGCTGCACCTGACGCTGCGCGAGGCAGCGCCGCACACGACGATCGGTGTGAACATCGTCGCCTTGGCGTTCGGTGTGATCGTGTGGGCCGGGAGACCTCGAGGCCGACCACGGCGTGGGCCGGTATGACGCGTGCTACGTTAAGCCAGTTGCTCGCGACGCTCCGGCGCTGCTACGGCAAACCTGCACCGCCCGTCGCCACGGATCCGTTCGAAATGATTCTGTGGGAAGCGGTCGGATATCTCTGTACCGA
>DASYXE010000381.1:0-3199 GCA_035935375.1 Gemmatimonadaceae bacterium
AACCCGAGCGAGATCCATGCGTGTCAGTATGTGTTTTGCCACCCTGGCCGTAGCCATGGTGCCCGGACTCGTGGCGGCACAATCATCTTCGAGCCCGGTGGCCGACGCGTTCCGCGACAATGCCAGCCGTGTCGGTAAGAACCTGATTGCCGCAGCCGAGACCATGCCAGCCGACAAGTACAGCTTCAAGCCGACGCCCGCCCAGATGAGCTTTGGCCAGATCGTCGTGCACCTTTCGGAGGGCAACGATTACCTGTGCGGGGCGATCGGCGGCGAGAAGGCTCCGACCCGCACCAAGGTCGCGGATACCGCCACGAAGGACGTGCTCATCGCGCGCCTCAAGGAGACCTTTGCGTTCTGCGACCAGGCGCTGGCGAAGCTCGATGACTCGAAGCTGAGCGAGCAGCTGCCGTTCTTCGGCGGGAGGACGCGGTCGCGCGCCGCGGTCATGACGCTGACCACCGGCGACTGGGCCGACCACTACAGCCAGTCGTCCGTCTACCTGAGGCTCAACGGCGAGCTACCGCCGACGGCCAAGGGCAAGCAGGCGGACTAGCGATCCAGTTGTGCGGACGGGTCGACGGAGCTCGCGAAGCCTCATTTGCACTTCGAGTGGAGCACGCCGTTGAGCACGTCGATCCGTCCGAAGTTGTAATTGATGTCCGGTTTCGATCTGCCCTTTACCGCATCCGCCGTGCTCAGAATGCAGGACTCGAGCGCGCTGGGTATCGGCTTGCTGACGGCCTGCGCTTTGATCACGGCTGCTTCGGCCGCGACGAGCGGCGATGAGAAGCTCGTGCCCGCGTTCGAGACGTAGTGGCGCTCGTCGGCGCACACCGAGAAGAGGTGCGCGCTGCAGGCCCCGATCACCAGATCGGCTGCATTCGCCGAGTCTTGCGTCACGAGGCCACCGCCGGGCGCGAACACCGCGACATCGACCTTGCCGAAATTCGAGTAGATGGCGATCGAGTCGAAGTTCGTCGAATTGACGGGGCCCGTCGCGCCCACGCTGATCACCTGGCGGATGCCGCCGGCGAGCACGTGCACGCTGTCGACGTAGCTGCCGTGCGGGCCCGAGGCCGTATTGCTGTTGAGGCCCTCGTTGCCCGCGGCGGCGACGACTAACGCACCGCGCGCCGTGGCGTAGTCGATCGCGCGCTGGATGAGATCAGCGACGGCGAGGTCGAAGGGACTCGAGCGCCGCAGATAGCCGCCGAGGCTGACGTTGACGACATCCGCGCCGTTGTCGGCCGCGTACAGAATGCCGGAGATGACGGTGAAATCATCGCCGGCGCCGTTGTCGTCGAGCACGCGGACCATGACGAGCTGCGCCTGCGGTGCGACCGCGGCTACGCCTAACGAATTGCTGGCGATGAGCGAGGACACGAACGTCCCGTGGCCCACCGAATCATGGCTGAACGGCAACGGCGTGGCGCCGGCCGTGTCCGTGGGGTTGAAGGCGAACGAGGTGGACAACGCGGTGTTGACGCGGCCGGCGAGATCGATGTGTGCCGTGTCGACGCCGGAGTCGAGGATGAACACCTTCATGCCGGCGCCCTGGGATGAGACCAGCCACGCGCTGTCGGCGCGGATCACGGTCATATTCCATTGCAGCCCGGCCTTGAAGAACTGCGCCGACCGCGGATCCGCTAACGGAGTTAGGCGCGAAGCGCGCGCGGTGTTCGGGAGCGAGCGCACGACGACCTGCGACGGCCGGAGCGGGTCGTGCACGTACTGGCGCCTGACGTTGGGCAGAATGAGCGCGGCCGCGCCGGACGAGCGCAGGGCGTTCGCCGCCGCGGGCGTGAGGCCCGTGACCAGCGCCAGACCCATGCTCTTCTGCACGCGCGCGATGCGTCCGCCCGCCTGCTCGACGGCCTGCTGCAGCGACTGCGGCACCACCCCGTTGTTTCCGAACTCGCCGATGGAGCTTGGCGCGGCCGGCAGCGGGAGGTTGGCGACCTGCTTGGCCGACGGGGCGAGCGGCATGCGCTCGCCGCACGCGGCGAGCTGCGCGACCGTTGCGGTTGCCGCGAGCACGAGTGCCCAACGGACGGCCGGCGCCCAGTGGGCGCGAAGCGAGCGTAGCGCGGAGTTCTCCATTGACCGAAACTGGGGTCCTTTGTCGAAGGCGTCAAGGCTTTCGTGGCCCGCGTCCGCTCCTGCCCAACACTCGCATTTCGCGTCGCTGCAGCACATACTTGCGGGGTTCGCGTCCCCCACTCGCTTTCGAGGTGTCTTGGATGCACAAGCCTTGGGCACAACTCGCTCCGATCGCCGCTGTGTTCGCGATCTGTGGTGTGTCGACGCTCACCGCGTGCGGCGGGTCGACCGCCCCATCGGCACCGTCGTTCAACGAGGCGCGGCACCTCGACACGCTGGCCCAGCAAGCGGCGTCCGAAGGCGCGTTCGATCGATTCCGGCTGCTCCAGTATCCTGTCGCCATCCTTGCGCGCGGCGTGAGCCCGGAATCCGTCACGGTGACCGTGAACGGACAAGACCAGATTTTCGAGGTCGCGTCGGCGGAGCTGGTTGGAACCACGGCGGGAAAGACGCCGACGCCTAACGACTCGGTGTTCATCGTCGTGGCGTGGCAAGGCGCCGATGTGTCCCAACTCATCTACGCCGAAATGGATGTGCAGTCCAATCTCATCGACGTCGCGTGGCTCACCGACACGACGGCCAACTTCAATCTCACCAGCCAAAGCGTCGCCGCCACGCTCACCAGCTCGAGCGGTGCATGCCCCACGTTGCGGTTGTCGTCGCCATCGAACCTCATCAACGCGAAGTGCACGAAGGCGAAGGTGACCGCCGCATTCGATCTCACGTTCGCCGCCAACCCGGCCGCCGAGGAATTCGTCCTCTCGTCGCAGGCCATTCCCGGTGTACGCCTGCTCTCGACGCTGTCGAACGGCGGACAGGACATCATCGCGAGGCGTCACCCCGAGCCGAGCCGCCCCTAGTGGAGCGCGGCTGAGGTTCGGATAGCATCTAGGAAATGGGGAAGTGCTCGCTGGCGCTCGCTTGGGGAAGCGCTGCGCTGGGGGAAGCGCTGCGCTGAGGGAAGCGGCGGCGACGCCGCCTGAGGGGTGGAACAACATCAATGGTCCGCGCGACGTGAGTGCCATGCGCGCGAGCCTCGGCGATTCGAGACTCTCCACCCAGGGACAACTGATGTCCTTCCACCCCTCAGGCGGCG
>DASYXE010000382.1:0-3117 GCA_035935375.1 Gemmatimonadaceae bacterium
CGCGGCTGTCGGAGCAGCCGATCCACAGGTATTGCGGCGCCTGCTGGCCGGACAGACGCGTAAAGAACGCGGGGTCCTCCCGCGTCATGTGTGCGGCCCAGGCTCGGTTGTTGTCGAAGAGATGGCTCAGACTGCGCATGAACGGGTCAGGTCGTGGAATCGATCGCATCGGCGCCGCGCGCGGCGCCCACCCATAGCAGCCAGGCGATGCCTAACGCAACCGCGGCGGAGGCGACACCAGATACCACGCCGATGGCCGCGGACGACCCCGCCCACACCACCGGCGCCAGCGCGCCCGCCGCCGTGATGGCGATGGTCCAGCAGGCCACCGTCACCCGCACGAACCGCTGCCGCAGCATCGCCACCGGCAGCAGCAACGCCAACGCCCCGTACGCGAATTGCGAATACGTCTGCGCATGCTCGGCCGGCGTATGAGAGTCCGCCAGCTGGCTCGCTCCGCCTAACAGACCGTTGACCGCGAACGCAAGCGCGAAAACGAGTCCAAGGCCGAACAGGACCCGCCGCGTTCGAACCGTCATGCCGCGCGAGCCTTCGCCCGACGCGCTGCCCGGGCGCGATGACCAAACAGCAGATGCGTGACGAAACCAGGCGCCATGTCAGGATCCACGTCATGCACGAAGCCGGGTGACGACCGCCGGCCTCGCAATGATAGGCCGGCGGTGGCACCGGCGAAAGGCTGGCCCGCACGCGCAGTCTTCAGTGCGACAGATGCGCCTCGGCCAACGTCGCGACCGCACCCAACGTCGTCTGCGCCGCGTTGAGCCCCAACCGGAAGTCGTCGTCCGTGTACGTCGAGAACACATCCGTGGGCTGGTGCCAATTCGGATCCCACCCGGCGCCGATCTGCATCCCGCGCTCGTTTTCGCGCAGACTGATGGCCGGCACCAAATCCTGGAACGGCGCCGAGTCGGTGTTGGTCATGTGCGGACCAACCGCGGCCGGATAGTCCGTCGCGTACTTCTCGTTCGCATCGCGGAACACCCACGCCATCTGCTCGGCCCCGGCCGCGAACTTCGAGGTCGACTGGAACTCGATGTTGACATCGGCCTCGGGCCGCTGGGTCTTGCTCACCTGTCCGTCTGCGTTAGGCATGCCGTGGTCGAACAGCATCATGTCGTGCTGGATCATGCCCAGCCACTTGGGCTCCGGATAGGTGCCGGACCCGGCCGGGTCTTCCTTGCCCTGCAGCGCCGCGCGTTGGGCGACATACGCGCGCGAGCCGTTGAGCCCGGTCTCCTCGTTGTTCCAGAGGATGAAGCGGATCGAGATATCCGTGTGCACGTCCGGCATGCTGAACACGCGCGCCAGCTCCATGACTAACGCAGTGCCCGAGCCGTCGTCGTTGGCGGCTTCGCCCCAGCCGATCCCGTCCATGTGCCCGCCCACGATGTACATCTCCTCGGGGTGCACCGTCCCCACCTTGGTGCAGTACACTTCCTGTCGCTGCCCGGGCGTACTGGGCTCGGAGTCGAGCGCCCGGATCGCGGGATCCGGCTGCTTGAGCGAATCGTTGTTCACGCCCGTCGGCCCCACGTGGCCGCGGATGCGGGAGCCTCCCTGGCCTTCCCCACGCGCGCGGGCGCGCTGAAATGCCGCGATCTGCTCGGGCGTTGGGCGCTCGCGGGGCGGCGGCGGTTGATAATCGTACGTGATCCGCTCCGTGTTCGTGCACCCGTAGCTCTTGAGTTGCGCTTCGATCCAGTCCACCGCCTTTCGATTCCGATCGGTACCCTGACGCCGGTCCCCGAACTCCGTGAGTCCCTTCACCGTGGCTCTGTAGCGGTCCAGTGTTAGGCGCGAAACCAGCTCCGTGATCTGCGGGTTCGCCGTGTCGCGCGCCGCACCGCGCGCGGCTTGCGCCGCCGGAGCCGCGGCACCGGCCGAGGCCAGCGCCGCGCCGACAACGAGAACGAGATGGTGGAGCGCATGACGCATGAAACGAGACTCGGATCGAAGGGTTGGCGCCGGTCGCCGGCGCGGCGTGTAACCACGACACCATGACTACGAATGAACGCCGGGCTCCGCTGACCAATCGGCCACCCCTCGTCGGCGAACGAGCGATATTGTGGGAACGGACGGTGTGTCCGCCCTCAAATGTCCGGCGGTGACGCGCCCGAACGTCGATCCAATGTCAAACGACGCGGCGCCACGCCGGCTGCCGCCGACACCACTCACACGAGAGGACGCACATGAGCGACTACATCTACCTGTTTCGCACCACGGCGGAAGCCCGGCGCGCGGCGATGGGCACCCCGGAGCTCGCCCAACAGAGCATGCAACGCTGGCTCGCCTGGCTGCGCGATCTGGAAACCAAGGGACATCTCAAGAACAGGGGCCAGCCGCTCGAGAACGAAGGCAAGCTGGTGCGGGGCAAGAGCAAAGTGATCACCGACGGCCCGTTCGCCGAGGTCAAAGACCTCGTGGCCGGCTTCATGATCGTCGAAGCCCGCGACATCTCGCAGGCGGCCGAGCTCGCCAAGGGCTGCCCCATTCTCGAGGGCGATGGCGCCGTCGAAGTGCGACCCGTGATGGCGATGAACTTCTAACGACGTCCCTGCGCCGCGCCGATGCCCAACGGATCGGCGCGGCGATCACGGAGCCACGTGCAACTCGACGAGCATCTCTTCCGCCGCGAATCGGCGCGCATGGTCGCCGCGCTCACCCGCATCTTCGGTGTGCACAACATGGCGTTGGCCGAAGACGTGGTGCAGGACGCCTTCTGTCGCGCGCTCGAGGTCTGGAAGGTGCGCGGCGTGCCGGACAATCCATCCGCGTGGCTCATGGCCACGGCAAAGAACCGCGCGCTCGACGTCATTCGCCGCGAGCGCACCGCGACCACCTTCGCGCCGGAGCTCTCGCGAATGTTCGAGAGCGAATGGACGCTCCCTCCGGTCGTCGACGAAGCGTTCGCATCCGAGATCATCCGCGACGAACAACTGCGCATGATGTTCTCGTGCTGCGATCCGCATCTCAAGGAAGAAGTACAGATCGCACTCGTGCTCAACATCCTATGCGGATTCGGCGCGCAGGAAATCGCCGGGGCGTTTCTGGCCGGACGTGCGGCGGTCGAGAAGCGCATCGCGCGCGGCAAACAAT
>DASYXE010000383.1:0-2049 GCA_035935375.1 Gemmatimonadaceae bacterium
CGCACGCGGACGGCGTCGTCCGGCTTGAAGAGGTGCGCGGGCGCGGACGCGATGGCGGGCGTGAGGTCGCGCAGCACGGTGTAGTCGTCGAGCACCCAGATCCCGCGCCCATACGTGCCGACGATGAGGTCGTTCCTGTTAAACGTGATGTCGCGATACGATGTGTTAGGCAGGTTGAGCTGCAGCGACTGCCACTGGTCGCCGTCGTCGAACGACACGTACATCGCGCTCTCGGTGCCGGCGAACAGCAGCCCCGCGCGCTTGGGGTCGTTGCGGATCGTGTGCGCGAAGCTGCCGCTCGGCGCGTCGGTCGGGAGGCCGGTGACGATCTTCGTCCACGTCTTGCCGTAGTCGCGCGTGCGATAGAAGTACGGGGTATAGTCGCCCACGGTGTGCTCGTCGATCGCGACGTAGGCGGCGCCGGCGCTCGTGTGCGAAGCGTCGATCGTCTGGATGTCCGCGCGGGCTGCGTTAGGCAGGCCGGCGATCGACACGTCGGCCCAGGTTTTTCCGTTGTCGCGCGTCACGCGAATGAGGCCGTTATTCGTCCCGACCCAGATGGTGCCGGGCGCGACGCTCGAAGGCGCGATCGTCTCGATGATGCCGCCCGTGGGCGGACCGGCGCCTCCGCCGCGCCCGGGTGGCTGCGGTGCCGCCGGCTCGCTGCCGTGCGGCACGCTCAAATCCGGACCGAGTTTCGTCCAGTGTGCGCCACCGTCGGTGGTCGCCATGAGATACTGGAACCCCGCGAACAGCTCGTGCTGATTCCACGGCGCCCACACGAGCGGCTGCGTCAACCCGGTGCGGAGCTCGAGCTTCGGGTCTTGCAGCGGGCTGACGTTGATCCATTGCTCGCTCGGGTACGTCACCTTCACGATGCCGTTGCCGCTCGCGTACACGGTGTCGGGGTGGAGTGGATCCGGGACGATCGTGCCCCATTCCCACGTCGGCACCGGGCTCCAATCGAGCGGCGTGATCTCGCCCAGGTTGCCGCGGTTGCGCGTGCGCACCGCGCCGGCATCCTGCTGCGTGGCATAGATCCAGTACGGGAACGACGCATCCGTCGCAATGTGGTAAACCTGCTCGGTGGACTGGTTGTACCACGGGCTCCACGTGAGGCCGCCATCGAGCGTCACCGTCGCACCCTGGTCGAGCCCGAGGAGGATGCGCTTTCCGTTAGTCGGATCGATCCACATCTGCTGCGGGTCGTCGCCGCCCGGCGCGCCCTTGAATCCGGTGAACGTGTTGCCGCCGTCGGTGGAGATGTAGCTCGACGTGTTGATCGTGTAGACGATGTCGGGATTCTGCGGATCGACGTACACGCCGCAGTTGTATCCGCCCTGGCCGTTGCCCACCCGGTGATCGGTCGAGTCCATCTGGCGCCACGTGCTACCGCCGTCATCGGAGCGGTAGAGGCCGAAGTTGCCGATCAGGAAGACGCGTTGGGCATTCGTGTGTCCGGCGACGGCGACGGACGTGCGTCCGAACAGCCGCGGCAGGCCGCGGCCGTCGACGACGTGCCACGTGAGTCCTTCGTCTGTCGACTTGTAGAGCGCGGTCCCAGTGGGTCCGGAGTCGGACGCGGCGCCGCGCCGCTGCAGCGCGCCCGGGGCGCTGTAGTGGCGGTCGGTGGTCGCGAAGATCACTTGCGGCTCGTCGAACGCGCTCGCGAGCTTCTCGATGCCGGTTTCCTGATCGACGAACAGCGTGCGCGTCCACGTCGCGCCGCCGTCCGTGGTGCGGAACACGCCACGCGCGTCGCTCTTCTGGTGCAGGTCGCCTTGCGTGGCCGCGATCACGAGGTTGGGGTCGTGCGGGTCGACGATGAGCGACGGAATCTGCCGCGAGTCCTCGAGGCCGACCCGGCGCCACGTTAGGCCGGCGTCGCTCGACCGGTACATGCCGTCGCCCTGGTTGATCGAGCCGCCGGTCGGCATGTCGCCGGTGCCGGCGTAAACGACGTTGGGATCCGACGGCGCAACGCCGATCGCGCCGACTGCCGCCACGCTCTTGATCGAGTCGAACACGGGGAACCACGTCGCGCCCGCG
>DASYXE010000384.1:0-5741 GCA_035935375.1 Gemmatimonadaceae bacterium
GCGACCACTGCGGCCCGGCGACGGCCGGGATGTTAGTACCCGGTACGCGCCGGCAGCAACATGACGCAGCGATGACACGTGAGCGATAGCGCGATTGGGGCGGATGCCTGCCGCGACGGGGTGGGCTTGACGAGCTCGCCACACTCTATCACTGTTGCGCTCGGCGCATTTGCACGGACAAAACGCTGGTCGTCCGTGCTGTCGCCGGCGGTGCGCCAGGACGTCCTGGTCTCCCGAGTCCCACCCCGTTAGGCACACCGCGCGCCCGACTCGTTCGGCTCCCTCTGCTCACCGAGGTTTCATGTTCGGTCACGTATTCCGCCGTGCAGTACGTCGGTTGCCCATTGTCCTCGCCTGTCTGCTCGCGGTCGCCTGGGTACGCGTCGCACGCGGCGCGGCGTCGTCGGTGTCCGTCCGTGCCGGCGCGCCCACGGGCACGTTGTTCATCGTCGGGGGCGGCGAGCAGCCGAAGGAGCTCGTCCAGGCCTTCGTCGATCTGGCGGGCGGATCGCACGCGCGCATCGCGGTGGTGCCGACGGCCACCGAACAGTCGGCCGAAGCGGGCAAGGAAAAAGCCGATGAGCTCCGTGGCTACGGCGCGCAGGCGTTCGTGGTCGACGTGTCCCGTGCGCAAGCGCAATCGGACTCGGTCGTGAAGTTGATCGGGACCGCCACCGGGATCTGGTTCGGCGGCGGCGACCAGGTGAAGCTGGCCGATTCGTTAGTCGGGACGGCGGCGTTGCGCGCGATGGTCGCTCGGTATCAGGCGGGCGCGGTGGTGGGAGGGACGTCGGCGGGCGCGGCGGTGCTCAGCGATTCGATGATCACCGGCAACCAGAAGCGTCCGGAAGCGGACAGCGTCGGCTATTACGGCGACGAATTCCCGAACATCGCGCGGGGCGCGATCCAGATCTCGCCGGGGTTCGGCTTCATCAGGAACGCGATCGTCGACATGCACTTCATCCGTCGCGAGCGGGCGAACCGCCTGCTGGAGGTGGTGCTCGAGCGGCCCTCTCTGTTAGGCGTCGGGGTCGACGAGGGCACCGCGGTGCGCGTCGACCCCGACGGCAAATGGACGGTGCTCGGCCGGAGCGCCGCGATCGTCATCGACGCGCGGGACGCGCGCGTCACCGGCCGGTCGGCGCCACGGTTAGGCGCGTCCGGCATCCATCTGTCCCTGCTGCCCGCCGGCAGCACGTACGACCCGCGGACCGGGCGCGCGACCTTGCCCACGCCCTGACCGCGGCAACCCCCCTTCGTTTCGCGTCGGGACGCGATCGTTCCCGCACCTTCACCGTCACTCCCACGGGGAGGAACATCGATGAGGCGCTTTACACTCAGCCGAGCGGCCGCCGTGCTGCTCGGTCTAACGCTGTACTTCGCTGGCCCAGGCGTCGCCGGGGCGCAGCAGGCGGCGACCATTCGAGGGACCGTCACCGATTCGGTGTCCGGCCAACCGGTGACCGGCGCGCAGGTCACGGTCGCCGGCCAGGTGCGCGGCGTGACCAACGACCGCGGCGCCTACTCGTCGAGCGTCGCGCCCGGGACCGTCACCGTGCGCGTGCAACGCATCGGGTTCTCGCCGGGTGAGCGACAGGTTACGGTCGCTGCCGGCGACACCGCGCGAGTGGACTTCGCGTTGCACAGCGTCGCCGTCACGCTGGCGCAGGTGATGGTGATCGGATACGGAACCGAGGATCGCGCGCGCGTGACCGGCGCCGTGTCGACGGTGAACGCCAGCGACGTCCAGAACCAACCCGTCGCCGGCCTCGATGCGGCGCTGCAGGGCAAGGCGCCCGGCGTGCAGGTGATGCAGAACGCGGGCGACCCGGGCAACGGCATCACGGTGCGCGTGCGCGGCGCGGCCTCGGTCTCGGCGTCCAACCAGCCGCTCTACGTGGTGGACGGCGTGCCCGTCCAGACCAGCGATTTCTCCCAGCTCGGGCCTAACGGACAGGGCGTGACCGGCGTGACCGGCCTCGATCCGAGCGAGATCGAATCGATCACCGTGCTCAAAGATGCGGCGTCGGCGGCGATCTACGGATCGCGCGCGTCGAACGGCGTCGTGATCATCACGACCAAGCGCGGCAGCGCCGGCACGGCGCACTTTACGTTCGACGCCAATACCGGCTGGCAACAGCCGGAGCGGTACCTGAGTCTCATGAACGCGAAACAGTACGTCGCCTTCATGAACCAGGGTGCGGAGAACGACGGCGAGAGTGACCCGTTCACGCCGGGCGTCGATGATGCGCACTCGACCGATTGGCAGCGGGCCATTTTCCGCACGGCCCCGGTGGGCAACGTGCACCTGGGTTTGAGCGGCGGGACCGACCGACTCAGGTACAGCCTGGGCGGGTCGTACTTCGGCCAGACCGGCATCGTGCTCGGCTCGTCGTACAGCCGCGCGTCGGGCCGCGCCAACATCGACTTCGACGCGACGCCTAACTTCTCGGTCAAGACGTCGCTGGCCTATTCGAAGGAGCTCGACCACCGCATCCCCGGCGACAACAGCCTCACGGGTGTGGTCACCAACGCGATCGGCGAAGCGTCGATCTACCCGGTCCGCGCGCCCGACGGACAGTTCGCCGGCAACGACTACAACCTGTACTACGCGAATCCGGTCGCCATCGCCGATCTGAACGATCTGCCGACGACCACGGACCGCTTTTTGGGCAACGTCGAGGGCACCTACCACTTCATCCCGAGCCTGTCGCTGACGGGCCGCTTCGGCGCGGACGTGCTGACGATGAACGAATTGGAGTGGGACTCGCCGCTGGTGGACGGCACGTACGCGGCACAGGCGCGCGGCGTGGCCAAGAGCGGCTACAGCACCGGTAACCAGTACGTGGCGGAAGGATTCCTCACCTACAGCCGCGAGAACGCGGATGCCGCGAGCCTGAACATCGTGGGTGGTGGCAGCGTGCAGTACAACACCGATGCGTTGAATTTCGTGCGCGCGGAGGGCTTCAGCAGCGACCAGTTTCACTACGTGCGGAACGGAACCGTGATCACGAGCTTCGATGGCGTGCCGTCCGTCAACCACAACCTCGAGTCGGCGTTCGCGCGCGCCAACTATTCGTGGAAAGATCGGTACCTGCTGTCCGGCAGCCTCCGCACGGACGCCTCGTCGCGCTTCGGGCCGAACAACCGGTGGGGGGTGTTCCCGGCGATCGCCGGCGGCTGGGTGATCAGCGAGGAGCCGTTCATGGGCAACTTCGACCAGAAGTTCGGCAAGCTCAAGCTGCGCGCCAGCTACGGCGTGACCGGCAATCAGGACTTCGCGAACTTCTCGTACCTGGGCGTCTATGGGACTTCCAATTACGGCGAGAACCCCGGCATCGCGCCCACGAACTTCGCCAACCCGAACCTCAAGTGGGAGTCGACGCACGAGTTCGACGGCGGTGTCGACTGGTATCCGTTCGGCGGCCGCCTAACGGTGATCGCGGACTACTATCACCGCCTGACGTCCAACCTGATCGTGTTTCGACCGATCCCGGCCACGACGGGCTTCGCCAACTACTGGGACAACATCGGCAACGTGTTGAACCGCGGGTTCGAGCTCGGATTCAATTCGGCGAATGTCCGCTCGGACGACAAGAACGGATTCTCGTGGAATACGGACTTCAACATCTCGTTCAACCACAACGAGGTGACCGCCCTGTTCGAGAACGAGCCGTTCGGCGACGGCGAGAACTTCCGGCCGATCAGCCGGGTGGCGGTAGGCCAGCCGATCGGCGAGTTCTACGTGCTGCACTTCAAGGGCGTGGACCCGCAGACGGGCGACGCGATCTACAAGGACGTGAACGGCGACGGCGAGATCACGTCGGATGATCGCGTGGACGCCGGCAGCCCGCAGCCCAAGTTCTTCGGCGGCCTCCGGAACACCTGGTCGTGGAAGGGCTTCTCGTTAGGCACGTTCCTCGACTTCAGCTACGGCGCCAAGGTGTTCAACCTGATGCGCATCTTCGCCGACGACGGCGGCTACAACTACGACAACAAGTTCACGTACGCGCTCAACGCCTGGACGCATCCCGGCCAGATCACCAACGAGCCGCGGGCGAGCTTCGACGGGACCTCCGGCGCCCGCGAGATCTCCGACCGCTTCATCGAGGATGGCTCGTATCTGCGGATCTCGGAGGTCACGCTCAGCTGGCGCATCCCCGATCGGCTGATTCCGGTGGGTGCGCTGCAGAATACGACGCTCTACGTGTCCGGCCACAACCTGCACAACTTCACCAAGTACACCGGCTACGACCCCGACGTGAACAGCAACGGCGAAACGTCCAACATTGCGTTAGGCACCGATTACTACGCCTACCCGCGCGCGCGGACATTCTCCATCGGTCTGTCCACCAACTGGTGAGCACAGTCCAGGCATCCGGGACCTTCGCATGAGGATGAGATCACACATGAGAACCCGATTCTTCCTGGCGGCTGCGCTCGTCACCGCGGCGGCCGCGTGCAACAACCCGCTCGACGTGAAACCCGCGGACTCCATTCCCGAGTCGAGCGCCATCACCGATGCCGTCGGCGCGCGCGCCGCATTGTTCGGCGCGTACGGCGGCCTCCAGAGTCTGTCGTACTACGGCGAGGACTTCCCCATCTTCCTCGACCTGTCGGCCGACAACAGCGAGCACACCGGCACGCTGACGTCGTTCGGCGACGCCGACCTCAACGAGCTGCGCGCCGACAACGAAACCATCGCCGGCATCTGGATCGCGATCTACGATGACATCAATCGCGTCAACGAGATCATCGCCAAAGTGCCGCAGGTGCCGAACCTCGACCCCGATGAAATGCACGAGATCATCGGCGAGGCGTATTTCCTGCGCGCGCTCAACTACCACAACCTGGTGAAACTGTTCGGCGGCGTCCCGCTCAGGCTCACGCCGGCCACGTCGATCAACGACCCCACGGGATCGACGCGCGCGACGGTCGCCGACACCTACACGCAGATTCTCAAGGACCTCGACTCGGCGCAGACATTCATCTCCAACCCGAACCAGACCACACAGGCGTCGTTAGGCGCGGTGATGGCGCTGCGGGCCCGCGTCCTGCTCTACGAGGGCGACTACCCGGGCGCCCTGGCGGCAGCCAAAGCCGTCGAGGACCTGGGGCAGTATTCGCTCGCGCCGAACTTCCCCGACCTCTTCGCCGAGGACGGTGCGCCGACGCCGGAAGACATCTTCCGGATCATCTTCACGGCGCAGCAATTCAACAACCTGTCGTTCTACTATCTGTTCGACGGACGCTACGAAGTGGCGCCAACCACGGATCTCATGCACGACTTCGATCCGTCGTTCAATCCGAACGACGACGTGGCGGCCTACAATCCGGTCGACACACGCGGCCAATGGTCGATCTCGATCGAGGACGACACCCAGGAGGGGACGAAGTTCAGATCGGTGCAGGGGACCGAGTATCCGCACGTCATCCGCTTTGGCGAGGTGCTGCTGATTCGCGCCGAAGCCGAGGCGCGCGCCGGAAGCCTCGACACGGCACGCGTCAAGGTGAACGAGATTCGCGCGCGGGCGGGGCTCGCGCCGATCGGCGCGTTGTCGCAGACGGACATGATCAACACGATCATCGACGAACGCCGCAAGGAGTTGGCGTTCGAAGGCGATCGCTGGCCGGATCTGGTGCGCCTCGGGTTGGCGACGATCGTGCTCGGAATTCCAGCGCAGCAGACGCTTTATCCGATTCCACAGCGGGAAATCGATGTGACGCCGGGATTGGCACAG
>DASYXE010000385.1:0-2771 GCA_035935375.1 Gemmatimonadaceae bacterium
CTCATCACCGCCAACGCGCGCGATTTCGAGATCATCCGGCGCGTCATTCCGCTGCGCTTCGTGACATCGTTCCCAGCCGGCGGGCGATTGTGAACCGCGCCGCCGACGCGTCCGTTAGGACAGCGTTCGGGCAAACAGGCCCAGCAGCGTGCGCCAGTGGTGTTCGCTTTCCACGGGGTCGTGCACCGGCGTGTCGGACGGAACCCAGCCGTGGTGCGCGTTGTAGGTCTCGACGGTGTGGCGGACGCCCGCCTTGGTAAGTGCGTCGTCGAGCCGAGCCTTCTGCGCGTCGTCGAAGTTGCGGTCCTCGATCGCGCCGGCGACGTAGACAAACGCTTTCATGCGCGGCGCGAGGAGGTGCGGGCTGTCGGGTGCGTCGGTGGCCAGACTGGATCCGTGGTACGACGCCGCGGCAGCGAAGCGGTCCGGGTACGTGCCCGCCGCCGACACCGAGAGACGGCCGCCCAGGCAGTACCCCGTCACGCCGAACGTGGTGCCCCGTACGTTAGGCGCGTCTTCCAGGTGCGCGAGGAAGGCGTCCGTGTCCCGCATGACGTTGGCGATGCTGGCCGAGGGCACGGCGCGGGTCATCAGGTCCTCGCGCTGTACGGGATCGTTGAACGCCTTCTTGGCGTCGTAACTCGTTGGGCCAATGCGATAGTAGAGATCCGGCATCGCCACATAGTAGCCGGCGGAGGCGAGGCGCTCGGCCATCTCGAACAGGGCCGGACGGATGCCGATCCCATCCATGAAGAGGAGCGCGCCCGGCCAGGGACCTTGGCCAGCCGGCGTGAAGATGTGCGTTGGGCAGGAGCCGTCTTGCGTCTTGATCTGAATGGTCGAGTGCGGCATGATCTCCCGAGTCGTGAGTTTCAGGTCGATGCGCCCGGTCGGCCGGTTTCGATGGGCGTGTCGGTACGCCCCCCCCACTCGGTCCAGCTTCCATCGTAGACCGATACATTTGTGGCGCCTAAGAGATCGAGCGCGAGTGCGAGGCTGCAGGCACTGGTGCCCGATCCGCACGAGACGACGATCGGCGCCCGCAGATCCGCGCCGGCCGCGTCGAACATGCGCCGCAGCTCGTCGATCGGCCGCATCGTTCCGTTAGGCGTCACGAGATCGGTATACGGCAGGTTCCGGCTGCCCGGAATGTGACCGCCCCGCAAGCCCGGCCTCGGCTCCGGCGCGGTGCCGGCGAACCGGCCGGCCGATCGCGCGTCGACCACCTGCTCGGTGTGCGCATTGACGTTGGCACGCATCGCCGCGAGATCGCGCACGCGCGCGGCATCGAGCTGCGCCGTGAACCGGCCGCGCGACCGCGCGACAGTTCCGGATTCCACCGGGAGTTTCGCGGCGCGCCATGCGCCGAACCCTCCGTCGAGCACCGCCACCGCGCGATGACCGAACACGCGAAACATCCACCACACACGCGCGGCGCTCAGATTCGTGCCCGAACCATCATAGACGATGATATCGTCCGAGTCCGACAACCCGAGCGCGCTCATGCGCGCGGAGAACGCGGCCGCTGTCGGCAGCATGTGCGGAAGCGGCGTCGATCGATCGCTGGATGCATCGAGATCGAAGAACACCGCGCCGGGAATGTGGGCGCTCCCGTATTCGGCGGCGGCGTTGCGCGGGTCAGTGGGCAAATACCACGATGCGTCGACGACGCGCACGTTGGGCTTCTCCAGTCGTTGCGCAAGCCATTCGACAGAAACGAGCGACGGAATCGCGTGTGGGTCGGCGGCCATGCCCAATACTACATGCTGGCCCGCGGCGTGGCACGTTGCGCCGGCCAAACCGGCGGCCTAGTGTTCGCGAACGACCGCACAGATCGGCCCGCTGCACGGCCCATGCGGCGACCATGTGCGCACCGATGCGACTCCAACCCGTTAGGCAATGAAACGCGCATTCGGCGTGGATATACCGCAAACGCTCGAGGACATGTGCAGCGCCAACCGGATGGCGTTGTTGATTTACGACATGCAGGTTGGCATCACCCGGCAGGTCAAGGACGCCGACGCGATCGTGGGCCGGGTGCGGCAGGTGCTCCAGGCGTCGCGCGACGCGTCGATCCGAACGTTTTTCACGCGGCACATGTCGCTCCCCAAACCGCTCATGGGCGCGTTCCAGTATCGGATGGCGATGGCCTGGCAGCACGTGGATGATCCCGACGCTGTGACGCCGTGGTTTCTCCGTGACTCGCCCGGCTTTGCCATCGTGCCGGAGCTCGCGCCGACAGCCGACGAGGCGATCTTCGACAAGATCACGATGTCGGCGTTCGAGGGTACGCCGCTCACGATCGCGTTGCGCGATTGCGGTATCTCGGCGCTCGCGATCGCCGGCATCGCAATGGAAGTCGGCATCGAACCCACCGCGCGGCACGCCGCCGATCTCGGCATCGTACCCCTGATCATCGCCGACGCGTGCGGCGCGGGACACGCGGATGCGGCACAGCGATCGCTGGAAAGCCTCACGTTTGCCGGCGACGCCGTCATCACGAACACGGCCGAGTTCTGCCGCATCGTGACCGAGAGCGCGCGACGCTAGCGGCAGACGCGCCACTGCCGGTGTGCGGTCGCCCCGCGAAATCCGCGGGGAACACGCGATTGTCGGCGGTGAGCATCCGTCGCGGCGTTGCGCGGGCAGACCGCCCGCAATAGTCTCTGATAAGCCACTCGAAGTCGCTCGATGCGAGAGCGTCGTCGAACACGACCGCCGCAACCGGCCGCCTCGAATCCGGAGGTCCGCGTGAGCCATCTCCGTTGGGC
>DASYXE010000386.1:0-2481 GCA_035935375.1 Gemmatimonadaceae bacterium
CGGGCTGCCCGCACGACGACAGCCGCTCGATCGCGCGGCGATGGAGCGGGTGTTGGCGCGCGCGGCTGAATTGCAGGCGGCCGATGCCGACCCGGCAGATGCCGCGCTCAATGAAGACCAACTGATCGAAATCGCGCGCGAGGTCGGTCTATCGCCGGAGCACTTGAAGCAGGCGCTCGCGGAAGAGCGAAGCCGCGCGCAGGTGCCGGACGAGAGTGGCATGGCCGCGCGGTTGTTCGGTCCGGCGCACGTCCACGCGTCGCGCACGATCAAGGGAACAACCGCCGCGACGCTCGAGCGGCTGGACACGTGGTTGCAACGTGAGGAGTCGCTGCAGGTCAAGCGTCGCTTGGCCGACCGCATGTTGTGGGAGCCGCGTCCTGGCTTGTTCAGCGAGATGCGACGCCTGCTCAACGTGAGTGGTCGTGGTTATTACCTGCGCCCAACGCGGGAAGTCGGCGCGACCGTGGTGCCCGTGGACGCAGAGCGGGTCTTGGTGCGCCTCGAAGCCGATCTCTCCAACGTTCGCTTCGAGCGCGCAACGTCAGGCGCGATCGTCGCCGGCTGCGGCGTGGTGGGTGCGGGCGCGCTCGTCGTCCTGGGGTTTTTTCTCCCGGTGGCCATCGTTCCTGCAGCCGTGACGGCAGTCGGCGGTTACCTGGTCGCGCGCAGTCACGCGCCGCTCGTCACCCGCGCGCAACTGGCGCTGGAGCAGCTGCTCGACCGGCTGGAGCGCGGCGACAGCCCGCCGCCGCGTCCGAATGTTCTCTCGGCGCTCGACGTATGGCGCTGACCTTGCGCACGCGCGCACATCGCCCGGACTAACGGGCCAGATCTTCACCTCAATCGATCGTCCTCATGACCAACATCAAGACCGTCGGCGTGCTCGGCGCCGGACTCATGGGCTCCGGCATTGCGCAGGTGTGCGCCCAGAGCGGACTCACGACCAAAGTGCGCGAGGTGTCGGACGCGCTGTGCCAACGCGGAAAGGCGAGCATCGAAAAGAGCTTCGCGCGCGCGATAGAAAAGAGTAAGGGCAAGGTCACCGAGGCCGACCGCGACGCCGCCATGGCGCGGCTGTCGTTCACGACGAATCTGCGCGACCTCGCCAACTGCGACATCGTGATCGAGGCGGTGGTCGAAGACATCGAGGTGAAGAACGCGATGTGGAAGGAGCTCGATGGCCTGTGCCCGCCGCACACCATCTTCGCGTCGAACACGTCGAGCCTGACGATCGCGGCGATGGCCGCTGCCACCACGCGGCCGGGACAGATGGTGGGGCTGCACTTCTTCAATCCGGTGCCGGTGATGAAGCTCGTCGAGGTCGTGCGCACCGTCACGACGAGCGACGCCACGTTCGAGGCCGCCTACGCTTTCGCCCGTCAGTTAGGCAAAGAACCCATAGCCGCCAAGGACAATTCCGGCTTCGTCGTCAATCTGCTGCTCGTGCCGTATCTCGTGGATGCGATTACCCAGCTCGAGCACGGCGTCGCCTCTGTCGAGGACATCGACAAAGGCATGATGCTCGGCACCGGCTATCCCATGGGCCCGTTCACGCTGCTCGACTTCGTGGGGCTCGACACCACCTACAAGATCGCCGAGATCATGTTCGACGAGTACAAGGAGAAGCGGTACGCACCGCCGCCGCTGCTCAAGCGCATGGTGCTGGCCGGCATGTACGGCCGAAAGTCCGGCAAGGGATTTTATGACTACACGGTCGATCCGCCGCGCGTGAACGACCTCGGCCTCTAGGCCAGGCGCTCGCATCGATCGCGAGACGGCGATGCCGAGGCTCATCCAGGATTTGGTCTCCCGCGCCGCGTACAGCGAGGGCGCGGGCATTGCGCGCGCCGTCCCGGAGGCGGTCGCCGTGCCGCACACGCCGGATGAGGTTGTCGCGCTCGTCCGTTGGGCAGCCGGTACGCACGCCGCGATGATTCCGCGTGGCTCGGGCAGCGGCATGGCCGGCGGCGCCGTGGGCGACGAGATCATCGTCGACCTGAGCCGCCAGCGCGCTATCCACGCGGTGAACGCCCCGGCACGATCCGTTGCCGTTGGACCGGGTGCGATCCGCGACGCCGTAGACGCCGCTGCCCAACGGGACGGTCTGCGGTTCCCCGTGGACCCCTCGAGCAGCGCGTTCTGCACGATCGGCGGGATGGCCGCGACTAACGCAGCGGGCGCGCACACGTTGCGCTACGGACCGATGCGGCGGTGGGTCCGGGCGCTGGATTGTGTCTTTGCCGACGGCCGGCGCGCGGCCGTGCGCCGTGGTGCGCCGCCGCCGAGGGACATCCCGGCGGTGAACCGCTTTCTCTCGGACGTCCAGCCCTCGATCGTCGCGCGATCGCGCGACGTTGCGTCCGCCCACGCGGGCGTGCTCAAGGATTCATCGGGCTACGGACTGCGAGATTTCGCGCAGAGCGGTGAGCTCATTGACCTCCTCGTCGGCAGCGAGGGTACGCTCGCGTTGTTCGTCGG
>DASYXE010000387.1:0-6753 GCA_035935375.1 Gemmatimonadaceae bacterium
TGATGCAGTTGAGGAGTGAGAACGCGCGCCGATCGAGGTTCTGGCTCGTCACGTACTCCACGGCCTGCCACCGCGTCACGAGGTTCACGCGGTTGCCCACCTTCGCGTTCCCGGCCACGGCGCCCACCGCAGGATCGTGCAGCGGCTCGACGAGCTCGGCCACCGTGTTGGGCGCGAAGATGGTGTCGGCATCCAGGCAAATCACGATCTCGCCGTGCGCATGCCGCAGCCCGAAATTGAGCGCGCTCGCCTTTCCTCCGTTAGGCTTGTGCAGCAGCAGGACGCGCGGATGGTGGCCGAATGCCGCCTGCGCCACCTCCATCGTCTTGTCGGGTGACCCGTCGTCCACCATCACCACCTCGAGCGAGCCCGGATACTCCTGCGTCACGAGACTGCGGATGGTGTTGACGATCACCTTTTCTTCGTTGTAAGCCGGCACGATCACGCTCACCGGCGGCGCGTACGTCACCGGCGCGTCTGGATTCTGGTGGCGCTTGATGCGCTGGATGATCGCGAGCGTGGTAATGAACAGCAGCCGCGCGAAGCCGAGGACGACGGCGATGGTGAAGAGCCAGTAGAGGAGCCACTCGGCCACGCCGACGCTGCCGAACGCGAGGAGCTCGCCGAAGCGGCTCAGACGGCCCTGCGGCGGGAGCGGCGGCATGGCCACATCGCGCGAAATGCCGACCAGCTCGGACAAGGGGACGAGCGTGTCGCCGCGCGCGCGAAGCGAATCGATGAGTGCGCCTAACGCAGCCACCGTCTGGACGCGATTGCCGCCGCCGTCGTGCAGCAGCACGACGTTGCCGCCCTTGGGCAGCTGGTGCAGCACGGTGTCGATGATCGTCTGGACGCCCGGCGACTGCCAGTCCTCGGCATCGATGCGCAGGCCGACGCTGATGTAGCCGCGGTTCGTCGCGACCGCGATCGGCTCGAGCTCGTCCCCCGTCGTCGGTTCGGCGTCGCCGAAATACGGGGCGCGGAAAAAGGCGGTGCGCCGTCCTAACGCTGCCTCGAGCAGCCGCTCCGTCGCGTCCAATTGCAGTTGCGTCACCCGCGTGCTCGCGAACTTGAGATTCGGGTGCGTGAACGTGTGATTGCCGATCTCGTGTCCTTCGTTGTACTCGCGTCGGAGCAACGGGATGTGCGCTTCCGCATTCTGGCCGATCACGAAAAACGTCGCCGGCGCGTGTCGCGATTTGAGCGTGTCGAGGATGGCGCTCGTATACCGGCCGTCCGGCCCATCGTCGAACGTGAGCGCGATCTTGTTCGGCGACGCTTGCCCGAATCGGCGGATGATCCAGGGCGTCGCGTACCGCGTCACCTCCTCGTTCACGACCAGGCGTGTGACCGGGTCGACGGTGACGTCGCGGCTCCCGTCGGTTGGGCGCGCGCGCAACTCGAGCAACTCGCCGGTGCTGACCTTGGGCTGGAACTCGGGATCGTAGCCCGACGGAATGACGCTCAAGCTCTCCGCCGGCGCGTCGATGCCGCGGCGGCCGATCACCGACCAGATCGACGGGTCTTCGGATCCGAGCCGCCACACCGCCATGCCGCCAGCGCCTAACGCATCGCCGGCGATGATCTCGTTGTACGCGGTGACGCCGTCGAGGTACCAATCCACGTGGTCCGTCGAATCGGGATCGCGCCACGTCGCGTACGGATTGAGCGCCGTCGTGTCGAAATGGATCGCCGCGGGCTGCCCGTCGACGGCGGCGTCGCGGACCGCACTCATCACATCCTGGAACGTCATCGCCGACGCCGAGTCGTCGGAGTCGTTCCAGTCGTAACCGTACGCGCCCAACGCGAGAATCGCCTTGTTGGGCGGAATGAAGCGCATCATGTGCCGCGCCGTGCGGACAAACCACGCCTGGCTCGCCACCGGCCCGGGATCGCCGCCCCCATAGTGCTCGTCGTACAGCATCAAGAACAGTTTGTCGGCGACCGCGCCGTACTTGGCCAGCTGCGTATCGTTGTCGTTGAACGACACCGCCTGGGTGACCAGCCGGCCTTGTGGCGCCAACTTCGCCTTGAGCCGCTTCTCGAATTGCACGATCGCATCGGTGAGGCTCGTCGGCACCTCCTCGAAGTCCAGGGTCACGCCGCCTAACCCGTAGCGCATCACGCTGTCCGTCAGTTGCGTGATGGCGCGGTCCCGCGATGCCGGATCGGTGAGCAAGTGGCGCAACGACGGCGTGTCCCACTTCCCGCGCGTCGAGTCGAAGTTCGAGACCATCGCGAACAGCCACGGGCGCCGTCGCGGGTCCGGGATCTTCTGCGCGATCGTGATCGGGACGCGCCGGTCGATGTTCATGCGCAGCGAGTCGCCGCCGGGCAGGACAAAGCCCCACTCGCACACCACCCAATCCAGGTCGTCGACATGCAACGAGAGCGACGCGAGCGAGTTGTCGTCCCAGTTGACGTAGAACCCGGCGACGATCGGCTGTCCCGGGTCAGGCGCCTTGCCCACCACCGTACGAGCCGGGATCGGCAGCTTGTCGGCGTGCATGGCCGGCAAGGCGTGATGTCGCTTGAGCTCGAACCACAATTGCAGGCGCTTGTCGAGCCGCCGCCGTTCTGTCTTGGTCGCGACCAGGTGCGAATGTATCGGCGGCGTCGCGGACATGGGTAGCGACGGCGCCAGCGGCGGTATCAACAGTCCGATCACGACGACCGCAGCGACTAACGAGCTGACGACACCGACTCCGAGTGCCGCCAGGCGCAGCACGCGCCACCGCCTTCCGCTCTCGTCGAGGAAGACGGGCTTGTCGCGCGACGTGGGCACGCGGCGGCGGTTGCCGGGCAAGGGTGTCATGCCGGCAAGAATATACCCCGCACGGGGGCCGATCGCCTCACTCCAGCCGCAATCCGCGCCCTCATCTCGACTCCCCGCTCCGCACCCGACATGAGCCGTCTTTAATTGCTCGCGATCTCAAGGCACCACGACGCCTCACGATACTCCTCGATGTCAGCGCACGAACAGTCGAATCAATACGAAGTCCCATTGAACTGTCGAGGAGCACTACTCCCATGTCTCGCACGAACTCTCCACTCGTTGGTCTTGTGCCGCGCATGTTCGCGGTCGGTTGCGCGGCTCTCCTGGCTAGCGCGTGCTCGAGTTCCTCGAGTCCGATGGCCCCCGAGCAGCAGCGCGACAAGGCTCCGTCGGTCGCCGATTTCGTGTACGCCTCCGATGCTGCCGGTACGCCGCAGATCTACTGGAGCCACAACGGCACGAGCACGCGCCTCACGTTCGACAATTCGACGGACAACAATCCGAAGAGCGCGGCGGGTCGCCTCGTGTTCACGTCGTATCGCGACAACGATGCTGAAATCTACATCTCGGGATTGGACGGCTCGGCCCAGACGCGCTTGACGCACAGCGCAGGCCTCGATGACGAAGCGGCGATCGATCCCACGGGCGCGCATATCGTGTTCGTCAGCGCTCGCGGCGGCGTGCCCCGTCTCTTCACCATGGATGTGTCGGGTGCCAACCAGACGGCGCTCACGACCGGCTCGGCGACGTGGGTTCCGGAGCGTGCTCCGGTGTTCAGCCCCGACGGTTCGCAAATCGCGTTCGTCTCGACGCGCACCAATCTGCCGCAGGTATTCGTGATGCCGGCCGCCGGTGGACAGGCGGTGCAGCTCACGCATGAGGCGGGAGGAGCGGTTGACCCGGCCTGGTCGGCCGACGGTACGCAGCTCGTGTTCGTCTCGGCGACGGGCACCCCTTATCTCCGCGAAGTAACGATTGCCACGGGTGAGACGGAAGACTTCGCCAGCGACAACGTCGCGATCGGACAGCCTTCGTGCAATGCGTCGATGTGCTTGGCGGTGAGCGGCGCGTACGGCGGCACGGGCAGTGTGGTGTCGATGGGCACGTCGGGTGGTTCGATGACCCCCGTGTCAACGGGCAAGAAGGGCAGCGTGACCAGGCCGTCCTTCGTCCAGCCCTGACCATGGCCGCAGCAGCATTGGCAACGGCACTCCGGGTCTCGGGTCCAGTTCGCCGGGTGGATCTCGGAGTGTCGCTGCGTGACGACGAGCGCCGCGCCACGCGCGTGCTGATCGTCGACGATGAAGAAGCGATCTGCAACGCACTCGGCCGGTTTCTCACGCTTCGCGGGTTTCAGGTCGAGACGGCGAGCTCGGCAGCCGCCGCGCTGGATCAGTTAGGCAGGCAGTCCTTCACGATCATGCTGTGCGACATTCGCATGCCCGGCATGACGGGATTGGAGCTGGTCCCGCACGCGCTGCAGGTGAGCCCCGACCTGGCGATCATGATGTTGACGGCCGTGGGCGATGCGGCCACCGCCACCGAGGCGTTCTCGCACGGCGCGATGGACTATCTCACCAAGCCGATCGACTTGCCGGCGCTGGAGCACGCGATCGAGAAAGTGCGTCGGAAGCGCGAGCTCATGCTGCATCAGCGTCAGGTGGATCAGCTGGTTCGCGACGAAGTGGCGAGCCGCACCGCGGAGCTCGAGCGCGAACAGCAGGCGCTGCGCACGCTCACGGTGACGGTGACGGAAACGTTGATCAACGCGATGGAAGCGAAGGACCGCTACCTGCGGGGCCGCTCGCACCGCGTGGGCGAGCTGGCGGCGTCGATCGCCGACGAGATGGGTCTCTCGGAGGACACCATCGAGGCGGTGCGCCTGGCGGGACGGCTGATGGACATCGGCCGGATCGGGATTCGGGAAGAAGTCCTGAACAAGCCGGGCAAGTTGACGCCCGACGAGTATGCGCACGTGCGCGAACACGTGCGCGTGAGCATGGAAATCCTGGCGCCGCTCAAGCACCTCGGCGTGGTGCTCGACTACATCCACGACCACCACGAGCACTACGACGGCGCGGGGTACCCGCGCGCGCTCACCGGTGAGGCGATTTCGTTAGGCGGTCGCATCCTCTGTGCGGCGGATGCGTTCGACGCCGTGACGGTCGGTCGTGCGCACCAGAAGCCGCTCCCGCCCGATCGCGCGATCGCGTATCTCAAGCAGCACGTGAGCACGCTGCTCGATCCGTTCGTGTACGAGGCGCTGCGCGCGGTGGTCGCGCGCGGCAAGACGCTGCGCTTCATCGCGCCTGTGGCTGCGGCAAAGTAGCCGCGTAGATCCACCACACGCCGGCGACCAACACGGCAGCCGGCACGAGCAGTACGGCCTGGCCGAGCCCCGTGTGCTCGGCCATTGCGCCGATGAGGTACGGCGACGGCACGTCGCCGAGAATGTGGATCGTGAAGATCGACGCCGCCATGGCCGACGCGCGCATCGCCGCCGGCACGGCGTCGACGATGGCGGAGTTGATCGGCCCGGTCGACATGAAGATCAAGACCTCGGCGGCCGCGAGCGCGGGCCAGTACACCGAATGGTTGGGCGCCGTCAGCGCCACGTAGGCCAGCGGCGCGGCGAGCAGCGTCGTCACCCCCGAGACGAGCAGATTTGCGTTCGACATCCGCCGGTGGAGCGCGTCGGCGAGCCATCCACCCGCGAACGTGCCGACGAACCCCGTGAGCACGAGCACCGCGCCGAGCGTCACCGATGCGCTCTGGCCGTTCAGGTGTCGCACGCGGACGAGGAACGTGGGCATCCAGGCCACGATGCCGCCCAACGCGAACGTGTAGGCGGCGTAGCCGAACACCGTGTGGCGGTACTCGCGGATGCGGGCGACGTCGACATACGCCGCAAACCCTCTCGACTGCGTCGGAGTCGCGACGACATCCTGTGCCCCGCGCGGCGGATCGAGCAGGCCGAGCGCGAGCAGCGCGAGCAGGAGGCCCGGGGCGCCGGCGACGAAGAACGCCGACCGCCATCCAAACCGAGCATCCATCGCGCCGCCCACCACGTAGCCGAGCGCGGATCCGACAGGGATGGCCATGTACAGCACGGCGAAGACGCGCGACCGCTGGCGATCGGGGAAATAGTCGGCGAGGAGCGCCGGGGCAATGCTCCCGTACGCGGCCTCGCCGATCCCGACCGCCGCGCGCGCGCCGAGCAGCCACGCGTAGCGCGAGGCGAACCCGGCGAGCACGGTCGCGATGCTCCACAGCCCCACGCCTAACGCAATGAGCCGGGGCCGCGAGCCCTTGTCGCCTAACACGCCGAACGCCGGCGCCGCCGCCATGTAGACGAGGATGAAGGCGCTGGCCAGGGCGCCGAACTGCGGGTCCGTGACGTGGAGCGGCGACGTCCGCAGGCTCTCCCCGAGGGGCGGGACGACGTTCCGGTCGAGATAGTTGAGGAGATTGATGAGCGTGAGCACCGCGAGCCCGAACCACGCCGCGCGGCGCGTCACTGAGCTGGACGTCGAGGACTCGGCAGGAATCGTCACGGTGGGGTGGGAGCTCCGAGCATGGGACGGTCGCAGCGCGGTGCGCTAAGGTACACGCGTCGGTCTGTCGGACACCAGTAGCGGTCCCTCCACCGATGCACGCCGTTCGGCGCCCGCCAGGATTCCGACGCGCTGGTGCCAGGTGTGCGTTAGGCAGACATCGCTGGTTGATCACAGGATGACAAACGTGATCGTTCTGCGCGGTGGTGAGTTCGTGGCCTCACAGCTCAGCGTCTGGATTTTTCACTTCTGCTCCAATGGCGCGGACGCGCTCTCCGCCGTGCCGATCACGTTTGTCATCCCTGTGTTTCACCTCGGTTATCCCTTGGGACCTTGACGCGCGAGCCTCGGACCATTGACCTTTGCGTGCTTCCAAACTCTCGGAGACTCGGCAGTGGGCGCGATGTACGACGTGATCATCAT
>DASYXE010000388.1:0-10503 GCA_035935375.1 Gemmatimonadaceae bacterium
GGCGAACCGACCAGTCGAGCAGCGAAGTGTGCTGCATCGACGAGCCGCGGAGCGGCGACCGACTTGGCGCGGTCAATGCTGTGGCGTACGTTTTACCCGTGGTTCGGTCGCGTAGCTCAGCTGGTTAGAGCGCTGGTCTCACATACCAGAGGTCCGGGGTTCGAGTCCCTGCGCGACCATTCCCTGTTAACCGCCGCGAGCCCTCAAGTACGCCGCGACCGCATCGAGCGCACGCGACGCCGCGATGTCGGCCGCCGTGCGTCCCTTCGCGTCGCGGGCGCCCGCGTTAGACCCGTGCTCGACCAACAGCCGCGCCGCCTCGAGCGCCTGATCCGCATCGTCGGGCAGCCACATGAGCGGCGTCTCGCCCGACTCGTTGACCACACGCGCCAGCGCCGGCTCCTCGCCTAACACAGCCCGCAGCCGGTCGACGCACCCGGTGTAGGTCAGCTCCCACACGTCGCGGCTCACCGCGCCCAGCAGCGCGATCATCCGCGGATGCTGCGCCCACGACGCCATGCCTAACGGCACGGCGTGGTAGTGATCCTCGCGTGCGTCCACGGTGGCACCGTGCGCGAGCAGCACGCGCGCCGATCGCTCGGATCCACGAAACGCCGCCGTATGCAGCGGGCGCGCGCCGCCGCCGGATGGATGCTCGATCTCGGCCGACACGCCCAACTCGAGGAGCATCTCGACCACATCGGCGCGATCCTGCTCGATGGCCGCGTAGAGCGCCCGCGCCTCCCGCGCGTACTCGGGATGCGCCGCGAACATCGCCGAAACCGCTGCACGGTCCACCCGCATCGCGGCGTCCACCAGCGCGTCGGAATCGGTCACGGGTCGGTTGGGTGGAGTCGCCCCGTACTGAAGGAGGAGCCGCGCCATGTCTGCCTGGCCGCGCGCCACCGCCTCCTCATAGACGGTCGTGCGCGGTACCTTGCGCGGCCGCGTGCCCCACGGCGTATCCGGCCCGGCTCCGTGCGCGAGCACCCAACCGGCGAGGCCGAGGAGATGCCGGTCCACGGCGGCGTCGAGCATCAGCCGCGCGCCGTGATAGACGTGCGCTCCGTCGCCCAACGACGGCGCGCCGCGCATCGCGAACATCGGCCACGTGGGGTCGGTCCAGTCGGCCGCGTGCCCGCGCCGCAGCGAATACGTGTGCATGAGCTCGAGGAGCCACACGATGTCATCGCCTAACTTCGGCCGCGACCCGTGGTCGGCGAAGACGTTGTACAACACCTGGCCATCGTACGGATCTGCCCCGCGCTCGAGCAGCAGACGCGTCAACGGTTGGGCCGCCGGATGCATGGCAGCCTGTTCTTCGCCGCCGCCGAGCACGCACGTGAGGGCCGTATAGTGGATGTCCGCGTTGCCGCCCAGATAGAACGCGTTGGCATCGGCGCCGCGGTCGAGGAGCATCCGCGCGACTTTCTCTGCGCGCTCGGCCGGCCACGGCGCCGGAAGCCGCGCGTCGCACACGTAGAGGAGCGGCGGCCAACTGCGCGGACCGCCGATGGCGACGGCGAGAGCAGGGTCCGCGTCGAGCATCGCGCCCACGGCGTCCAGGTCTCCGCACACGGCCGCCGTGAAGATATTCGCGCGCACGATTTCCGGGTGCGCCGACAACATACGTCCCGCCTCGTGCATCGCCCGCGTGCGCGCCGAGCCGCCGGTGCGCCAATCGAGACAGGCCTTTTCGAGGAACGCGGCGACCATGGCCGACCCGGCGTCCCGCTGCGGCGCCGCCCGCGCCGTTTCCGGGCCGAGCGCGGCCGCCAGGTCCGATTGCCCGCGCGCGGCGGCGACGTCGCCTAACGAACGACCCTGGCGATCGCGCGCGTCGACCGTGGCACCCCGGTCGCGCAGCGCTCGCGCGGCAGCGGCCTTGCCGTTCGCCACGGCATACACCAACGGCGTCCAGCCGACGTCCACCCAGTCGTGCCCTTTCGCATCGCCCGTCACGTAGCGTCCAAACGGCCGCTCGAGTGCGCCCGGATCGCGCCGCAGAATCTCATCCAGGCGCTCGACGCGATCGAGTGTAATCGCATCGAAGACATCGATGGGCCCTTCGAGAATCAGATCGCGCGCCTCGGCGTGTCCCGCGTAGTTCGCCCAACCGGCAGGCGTGCCCCACCATTTGTCCTCGCGGACGGATGGACTCGCGCCGTGTCGCAGCAACTCGCGCACGGCGCCGAGATTGCCCGCGAACGCGGCCGCGTGCAGCGGCGTGTATCCGTGGGTGTTGTCCACGGCAGTGCGCGCATCGTCGCGGGCGTGGACGGACGCCCCGTGTGCGAGCAACGTCGCTACGACGGCCGCCGACGATGTTTCGGCTGCGCGCAGGATGAGCCGACCCCAGCGTGCGCCCGGCCTGAGCACATCCGGTTCTTGGGCGAGCAGCCGCTCCACATCGTGCGGGCGATCGAGCGCCACGGCCGCCGGCAAACGCAGCCGCGCGCCGGCGTCGAGGAGCTGCCGCGCCAGGTCGGTAGACCCGTTCAACGCGGCCTGGTCGAGAGCCGTTAGGCCGGCGTCGTCTTCTGCTTCGGGGTCGGCCCCCAACGCGAGCAGCGCGCCTAACGATTCGGCGCGGCGGTGCACGACGGCCAGGTGCAGCGGCCGGCGGCGGTGGTTCGCGTTGTCCATCACCCGGTCCCGCTCGCCGACAGAAATCCCGACGATCCGGCGCACGGCGTCCGCCGCGCCCATCGCCACGGCCGAAAAGATGGTGTGCGCCGCGCCGTGGGCGAGCAAGTACTCGGCCACCGCAAAATTCGAGGGATCCCCGAAGCACGTCGCCCAACCGATCACGGCCAGATCGTGATAGTCCCCGGCGCCATTGGGATCCGCACCGTGCTCGATGAGCCGCTTCACGATGCCCAGGTTCCGCTTCTCGGCCGCAAAATGCAGCGGCATGGCGTTGTCGCCGTCGTCGCGGATGTTCGGATCGGCGCCGTGCGCCAGCAGCACGTCGACCACGGCTTCGCTGTTGCTGTTGATCGCGAAGTGCAATGCGGTGCGATGGCCCGTGTGGCCGGGTAGCGGCGCGCGTTCATTCACGAGGTCGGGGTGCACCTCGAGGATGCCCCGCACGCGCACCGCATCGCCGCGTAACGCGGCCTCGAACAACGATTGGATGGTGGCGTCTCGCGGCTCGTGTGCGCGGTCGCGGCGCCGCGCGAGCTCGGTCTTGAGCGCCGCCCACCCGTCAAAGCCGTACTCGCGCGCGAGCGCGAGCTGCACGTCGCGCAGCGTTGCGTTAGGCGGAGCCTGCGGGTGGGAACGCGCGAGCCGCGCGCGGGCGTCGGGGTCGTTCGTGCGAAGCGCGGCCAACCACCGCTTCGCTTCCCTCTTGAGCGTCTCGAGGGAGCTCTGGGGCGTGAGTGTCCTGTCCATCGCGGCCTTCCTCCACGTACGCGCCCGAAGTCCGCTGAATACAGGCTTGGAAGAAGGTTCGCTGTGTCCAGCCGAACCAAAGTGGGTGGGAGCCGAGCTCCCTTGCCGCGGACAGGAGGCGCCCCAGCGCGCGCTACCGCGAAGCTTGGCGGCGACTGGTGCAGGCTGTCAAGCCACAGCCGTCTTGCCCTCTGTTTTATATGGGAGCGCGGCCTGGCGACGACGCCGCGTTTGCTATACGCGGATGAGGCCGCGAACGGCGCGAAAGACGCGCGTGACCTCGATGGGCACCCAGTGGGTGGTCCCGGGCACCTCATAGCGGAAGACGCGGCGCTCGATGCGCGGCGCGTCGTCGAGGCTCCGCGACACTTCGACGGTCCGCTGCATTGGGTCGACCACCCAATATTCCTGAACGCCCAACGAGAGGTATGCACGGCGCTTGTAGTCGCGGTCATACACGGCCGACGACGGGCTCGCGATTTCGACGGCCAGCAGCCACTCCGTGATATCTTTCCACGGCGCGCCCAGGCCGAACTTCGCCGGATACACCAGCACGTCGGGCACGAGGCTGGTGAACGGCTCGAGGCGCAACTCGCCGGGCGATGCCACGTACGCCGCGTCCTCAGGAATGCCGACCATGAGCATCGAGATGATGCGCGACGTGACCACGGCGTGCACGCTGCCGGGTGCCGGACTCACGAGCAGGAGTCCGTCGAGCAGCTCGTAGCGAACCTCTGGATACTCGGGCAGCTCGTCGATTTGGTCGACGGTGTAGCGCGGCAGCAAAGCGGGCATAGCCATAGAATAATCTCCTCTCGGCGCGGCAAGCAACTCGGCATGCCGCACGATGCGGCTGCTCTGCCCGTCAGCCGCTATCGAATCGCCCACACGCGGATCATTTCTACGCGACGCTGCCGGGCTCGCCGCGCGTCGATGCCTAACGGCTCGCGTGCCGGCTCCGCAGCTTGATCCGCCGGCGCAAGCGGTTCATGTTGAGAGATACTCGTGCACATGAGGCGGGATGCAAGCGTTCGTTGTCAGGGTCTGCGCAATGGTTGCCGCTGTCTGCGCCGTCACGGCGTGCAGCAGTGACGCGACCCAGCCCGGCGGCTGTTCGCCCGAGTCGCTCCGTCCGGCCATCGTGGTCCACGTCGTCGCTGCCTCCGGACCAGCGATCAGCGACACGTTGTCGAAGGGCGCCGTGCGCGACGGCGACTACGTCGATTCACTCCGGCCCATCCAGGGCGCGGTGGGCGGCATCGTGTCGCTCGGCGCGGCGGTGAATCGACCCGGGACCTACGACGTCACCGTGGAGCATCCGGGGTACCTGCCGTTCGAAAAGGACAGCGTCGTGGTCCAGGGTGATTCGTGCGGGATCAAGCAGTCGGTGACCGTCGTCGCGTCGCTGCAACCGCAGCCCTGAGCCGGTGGCGCCTAACGGTCAAGGCTTTGGTCAGCCGGCGCGCCGCAGGCCGTGGGCATCGGCCGTATAGGCTTTCCCGCAGGCGCCGCACGCCGCGCGGGCTCCGGCGTTAGGCGTCGCGGGCAGGCCGAGCCGCTCGCCACACTCGCACATCCAGCCGACGACCCGCGCCGGCACCCCGGTCACGAGTGCATAGGCCGGTACCGCCCGGGTGACCACGGCGCCCGCGCCCACGAACGCGAACTCGCCGATGGCGTGGCCGCAGACGATGGTCGCATTGGCGCCGATCGACGCCCCGCGCTTCACGAGCGTCTCGCGGTACTCGTGCTTGCGCGACACGTGGCTGCGGGGATTGAGCACGTTGGTGAACACCATCGACGGGCCGAGGAAGACGTCGTCTTCGCAGCGCACGCCCTCGTACAGGCTCACGTTGTTCTGGACCTTGACGTTCCGGCCTAACGTAACGCGCGGCATCACCACCACGTTCTGCCCGAGGCTGCACTGCTCACCGATCACCGCGCCGGCCATCACGTGGCAGAAGTGCCAGACGCGCGTCCCCGCGCCGATCGTCGCGCCGTCATCCACATAGCTGGACTCGTGCACCAGCGCGCTGCCGCCGCCGGCAGCCGGCACTTCGCGCATCTCGCTCACCCGCGACGGCTCCCGCCTCCCGATTCGGTCTCCGGCGGAAACGCGCGCAGGGGCAGCGCGATCTCCCGTTCCGCGCGCGCCGACTCGTAGATGCCGAGGATCAGCTCGAGCGATTTGCGGCCCTCGCGGCCGTCGGTCTCGGGGGCCGCCTCGCCGCGTAATACCCGCACGACATTTTCGTAATACGGCTTGTGCCCCGATCCGTACACCGAGAGCGGGTTGGGCGCGCCGCGCAGCAGCTCGGCCTCGCGGTCGATGTCGTGATACTCGGCGAACTCCCACGTCTCGATGCGGTTGAGGGCGGTCCCGCCCACCTTCACGCTGCCCTTCTCGCCGAGGATCGTCACCGAGCCCTCGAGGTTGCGCGGGTAGGCGAGCATCGTCACCTCGATCGTGCCTAACGCACCGTTTCGGAACCGGAGCACGGCCACGCCCGAATCTTCGCTCTCGATGCGCCGCGCGAGCGTGGCCGTCTTGGCCGACACCGTCTCCACCGGGCCGACCAGCCACTGGATCATGTCCACGTAGTGGCTCGCCTGGTTCATGAACGCACCGCCGTCGAACTCCCACGTCCCGCGCCACGGTGCCATGTCGTAGTACGACTGCGGCCGCTGCCAGCGGACGGTGGTGTTCGCCAGATAGATGCGACCGAACCGGCCCAGGTCGATGGACCGCTTGAGTAGTTGGATCGCCGGATTGAGCCGGTTCTGCTTGACGACGAACAGGTAGACGCCCGCTTCGTCGCACGCGTGCACGAGCGCGTCGGCCTCCTCGAGGCGCGTCGCCATCGGCTTCTCGCAGATCACGTGCGCGCCCTTCTCCGCCGCCATGATGCCGTGCTTCGGATGCAGCCCACTCGGCGTGCAGATGGCCACGACGTCGCATGGCCGTTCGTCGAGCAGGTGGGCGAAGCTCGTATAGAACGGCACGCTCATTTTCTCGCCGGCCTGTCGAGCGCGTTCGGCCATGTCGTCGCAGACGGCCACGAGCTGGAGCGACGGCGTCTTGGCGATCGCGTCGAAGTGCCGCTCGCTGATGCGTCCGCAGCCGACTAACGCGATGCGGAAGCGTTTGGTTGTCTGCTCGATGGTCATTGGGTGACGCGCGTCAGCCGGCTGCGCCCGCGGGCTCCGGCTGCCGCGCGGCGGCGCGCGAGAGCGCGGTGCGCGAATCGATCACGATCGACGCCAGCCGCCTCACGCGCTCGTAGTCGATGGCCGAGTGATCGGTGACGATGATGACCGCGTCCGCGCCGCGCAGGGTGTCGTCGTTGAGCGGCACCGACCGGCCCACGGCTCCGTCGGGCGTGTGGCCGTCGTCCACGATCTCGGGAACGTACGGGTCGTGATACCGCGCTTCCGCGCCTTTCTTGCTCAGGAGATCGAGGATGTCGAGCGCCGGCGACTCGCGCAGGTCGTCGATGTCTTTCTTGTAGGCCACGCCTAACACAAGAATGCGCGAGCCGCGCATCGGTTTGCCCGCGTCGTTGAGCGCGTCCGCCACCTTGCCGACCCAGAACGCCGGCATCTCGGTGTTGATCTCGCCGGCCAGCTCGATCATGCGCGTCTTGTAGTGCAGCGTGCGCATTTTCCACGCGAGGTAGTGCGGGTCGAGCGGGATGCAGTGGCCGCCCAAGCCCGGGCCGGGTGAGAACTTCATGAAGCCGAACGGCTTCGTGGCGGCGGCGTCGATCACTTCCCACACGCTCACGCCCAGCTTGTCGCAGATCACGGCCATCTCGTTCACGAGGCCGATGTTGATCATGCGGAACGTGTTCTCGAGCAGTTTGGTGAGCTCGGCCGCTTCGGGGGAGCTCACCGGCACGACCTCATCGATGAACAGCTCGTACACCTGCTCGCCTAACTTGGTGCACCGCTCGGTGATCCCGCCCAACACCTTGGGCGTGTTCCTGGTGTGCCAGCGGCCGTTGCCCGGGTCCACGCGCTCGGGCGAGAAGCAGAGGAAAAAATCGTCGCCCACCTGGAGCTCGCGTTTCTCGAACGTCGGGAGCAGCACCTCGCGCGTCGTGCCCGGATAGGTGGTCGATTCGAGCACGATGAGCTGGCCCGGCCGCAGGGCCTCGGCCACCGACTCGGTGGCCGTCACCACGAAGGACATGTCGGGGTCCTTCGTCTTGCCTAACGGAGTGGGGACGCAGATCGAGATCACGTCGCACTCGCCCAGGCGCGACATGTCCAGCGTCGCCTCGAGCTTGCCGCTCGCGCGGAGCGCCGCCACATCCTTGGCCGCGACATCCTTGATGTGGCTGCCGCCGCCGTTCACCAGCTGCACGACGCGCTCGGACTTTTCGAAGCCGATCACGCGGAGACCGGCCTTCCCCATCTCGACCGCCAGCGGCAGCCCAACGTACCCCATCCCGACGACGCCGCACGTCACCCGGCGTTGGCTAATCTTGTCCGACAGCGCCTCGAAAGTGCTCATGACCTGGTCGTTGGGTTGTGGGCTGGACCGGCTGTCCCGGCTCCTTAAGTCGCGCGCCGCGCGGTGATGCATCTCCTTAGCGGCGCGGGCGGTTGCGTGGTGCGTGTCTCCCCTCGGACGCAGGGGGCCGCGACGCGGTAACCCCAAGGGTAGCCTGGCAGTCCTTCGGTTGCGACCGCGCCCTCATGCCGAATAAGTCGCACCCATACGTCAACTTAGACCAATCGCTCGAACATAACCGCGGCACAGTGACCGTTCAAGCGAAAAGCTATCCCCTTCCGCTCGCGCCGGCCTCGCTCGGCGCCCTCGTCCCGTGCGCCCATGGCACGGGGTGTCCGCTCAGCGTCGATGTCCCCGCGCTCGCGGCCGCGCTCGCGCGGGACGATCGCGACACCGCGTGGCGGTTCGTGCGCGCCGTAAATCCCTTCGCCAGCACGTGTGGCCACGGATGTCACGCGCCGTGTGAGCGCGCATGCCGGCGCCGTCACTTCGGTGCGCCGGTTGGGATCGCGACACTCGAGGCGCACGCAGCCGGATTGGAGCCGCCGCGACTCGTGACGCCGGACGGGGCGTGCACCAGCCCGCACGACGCGCGCTCGGTGGCGGGCCTCGTTGGGCTCACGCCCGATATGGCGCTGCGCGCGGCGCGAAACGACACGCACGTCGCCGTGATCGGCGCCGGCGCGGCGGGACTCGCGTGCGCGCACGATCTCGTGCTGCTCGGGCACCGCGTGATGTTGTTCGACCTCGCGGATGAGCCGGGTGGCCTGCTCACCGCGGCGCTGCCGGCGTTTCGGTTTCCCGTCGCCAGCGCGCGCGCCGAGTGCGCCGCGGTGCTCGCGATGAGCGGGGTCGAGCTGCAGGCGCGCTACGCGATCCAGGGCAGCGCGGACTTGCGTGCACTGCTCACCGGCGAGTTCGACGCCGTATTCCTCGCGGTCGGCGCCTCGGCGCCGCGCTACGCGATGTTCGGCGCCCAGGCGGAACACCCGCAGGTGGTGGACGCCCTCACTGTGTTAGGCAGCGATGTCACCCTCGATGGTACGATCGTCGTCGTGGGCGATGGCGACCTGGCGCTCGACGCGGCACGCGTGATCGTGCGGCGCGCGGCGCGGGATGAGCGCGCGCTGCCGCGGGTGCAGCTCGCACTGGAGCGTGCATTCGAGGATTCCGATGTGCCGCCTGGCTGGATCGCGGCCGCGGTCGGCGAAGGCATCGTGGTGCACGGCGGGTGGATCGCCGGTCACTGGCTGGCCGACGACAGCGGCATGCTGAGCGGCATCGAGATTGTGCGCCCAACGGATCGTGCCGCGAAGGTGCTCGCCTGTGACACGATCGTCACCGCGGCGGCGCGCGCGCCGGATGCCGCGCGCTTCGCTCCCGACGTTGCGCTCGACGGCGACGGGTTCATCGTCGTTGACCCGGTGTCGCTCGAGACGTCGATGTTCGGTGTGTGGGCGGGTGGCGCCTGTGCATTCGGTCACCGGTCGGTTGCGCACGCGACCGCCGACGGCAAGCGCGCGGCGTGGCACATCCACGGCGCGCTCACGGGGCGCGCGGTGCGGGTGTCGGTCGCTTCGGCGTGGGTGGAGGCGGACGACTGGTCCGAGTCGCGCGCAGCGACCGCGCTTGTGACGCCGCCGCTCGAAGCCAGCGCTCACGCACCGCCGGCTGCCGACCCCTTCTCTGCATCCGCCGCGCGCCCCGATGCCGAGATGCGTCGCGAGGCATCGCGGTGCTTCGACTGCACCGTCGTGCCGGTGGTCGACGAGCACTGCACGTCGTGCGGCCGCTGTGTGAGCGCGTGTCCGGAAGGCGCGTTTCAGATGCAGGCCGGGCCGCCGAAGCAGCTGCACCTGGATCCCGACCTGTGCACGCGCTGCGGGATCTGCGTGGACAAGTGGCCCGAAGGCGCGATCGCGCTCCTGCGCGCGGTGTGGGAGCAGCGCCTAACGGACGCGCCGGTTGCCGCGCCGGCGCCGGAGCCCGACCCGTGGGTCCAATCGCCGGCGCCCACCGTGCACCGGCCGACGCCCGTTGGCTAACAGAGCCGGTCCGAGTACCGCTCACGCAAAAAGACAACGGCGTTGAAAGGATAACAAAAGTGAAACAAAGGATAACGAAAGTGATCGTTCTGGAGTGGGGCGAGCACAACGCGCTGTAGGTAGTACGATTGCTGTTGTTCAACAACAAACGCAATCATACCTATACGTTAGGCAACGCACTTGCTCCTCGCGCAGAACGATCAATTTCGTTATCCCTTGTTTCACTTTTGTTATCCTTTCAACGCCGTTGCCTTTTTGCCCTGAGCGGCACTCGGACCGGCTCTGTCAGCCAACGGGCGTCGGCCGGTGCACGGTGGGCGCCGGCGATTGGACCCACGGGTCGGGCTCCGACGCCGGCGCGGCAACCGGCGCGTCCGTAAGGCGCTGCTCCCACACCGCGCGCAGGAGCGCGATCGCGCCTTCGGGACACTTGTCCACGCAGATCCCGCAGCGCGTGCACAGGTCGGGATCCAGGTGCAGCTGCTTCGGCGGCCCGGCCTGCATCTGAAACGCGCCTTCCGGACACGCGCTCACACAGCGGCCGCA
>DASYXE010000389.1:0-3747 GCA_035935375.1 Gemmatimonadaceae bacterium
TGCCGCCCATCCATCCGGTGGGCCTTACCAATCGAAAGGGCCGCGACAACTCGCTCACGGCGGCGCCCGACGATCCGGGAAGCCCGTGGGCCATCGGCGGGCCCGCCGGCGGCCACTCGGCCATCGAGCCCCAGTTAGGCACCATCGAAGACTTCGACCGGTTCGTGGCCACCGCGCACCGCTTGGGACTCGAGATCGCGCTCGACTACGCGCTCCAGGCGTCGCCCGATCATCCGTGGCTGCGCGAACATCCGGATTGGTTCTTCGCGCGCGCCGACGGCACGCTCAAGTACGCCGAGAACCCGCCCAAAAAGTACGAGGACATCTATCCGCTGAACTTCTGGTGCGATGATCGCGACAACCTCTGGAAGGCGTGCCGCGACATCGTTGCGTATTGGGTCGCGCACGGCGTGAATACGTTCCGCGTCGACAATCCGCACACCAAGCCGTTCGCGTTCTGGCAGTGGCTCATCGACGACATCCACGCGCGGCATCCGGACGTCATCTTCCTGTCCGAAGCGTTCACGCGCCCCAAGCGCATGAAGCACCTCGCGAAGCTCGGCTTCACGCAGTCGTACACGTATTTCACGTGGCGCACGACGGCGCGCGAGCTCGAGGACTATCTCGAGGAGCTCACACAGCGTCCGCCGCGCGAATACCTGCGGCCGAATTTTTTCGCCAACACACCGGACATCCTGCACGAGTACCTGCAGCTCGGCGGACGCGCGGCGTTCCGCGTGCGGCTCCTGTTGGCGGCGACGCTCTCGCCGCTCTACGGCATCTACAGCGGATTCGAGCTCGCGGAAAACATCCCGCTCAGGCGGGGAAGCGAAGAGTATCTCCATTCCGAGAAGTACGAGATCAAGGCGCGCGATTGGAACGCGCCGGAGAGCATCGACCGCGACATCGTGCGTGTGAATCGCATCCGCCGCGAGAACCGGGCGCTCCAGCTCGCGACCAACCTCACGTTCCACCGCTCGGAGAACGACCGCATTCTGTTCTACCACAAGACCGCGGCCGACTTGGGAGCGCCTAACGATCTGCTGGTGGCCGTCAACCTCGATCCGCTCCGCGCCCAGGACACCATGGTGTACGCCCCCCTCGACGCGCTCGGCCTCGCCGCCGACGCGACGTACGGCGTCGAAGACCTCCTCACCGGCGCGCGCTATACGTGGCGCGGTTCCCGCAATTACGTTCGACTCGACCCCCGCGACGAGCCCGGCCACGTGTTCCTCGTGCGGCGTTAGACGGACCACCCCATCGCCACTATGAGCTCGCTCTGGTACAAGGACGCCGTCATCTATCAGATCCACATCAAGTCCTTTCGCGACAGCAACCGGGATGGCTACGGCGACATCCCGGGGCTGATCGAGAAGCTCGACTACATCGAATCGTTAGGCGTCAACTGCCTGTGGTTGTTGCCGTTCTATCCGTCGCCGCTCCGCGATGACGGCTACGACATCGCCGAGTACCAGGCCATCCACCCGCAGTACGGCGCGCTGTCGGACTTCCAGCGCCTGCTCGAGGAATCGCACGCCCGCGGCATCCGCGTCATCACCGAGTTGGTCATCAACCACACGTCCGACCAACATCCGTGGTTCCAGCGCGCGCGCCTCGCCCCAAAGGATTCGCCCGAGCGCGCCTTCTACGTGTGGAGCGATGACCCCACCCGCTACGCCGATGCCCGCATCATCTTCACCGACACCGAGAAGTCGAACTGGGCGTGGGATCCGGTCGCCGGACAGTTCTACTGGCACCGCTTCTTCAGCCACCAGCCCGATCTCAACTTCGACAACCCCGCCGTCGTCGAAGCGGTGAAGGACGTGATGCGATTCTGGTTTCGCATGGGCGTAGACGGGATGCGACTCGACGCCATTCCATACCTGGTCGAGCGCGATGGCACGAACTGTGAGAACCTGCCCGACACACACAAAATTCTCAAAGAGCTGCGCCGCACACTCGACGAGGAGTTCGACGGCCGCGTGTTCCTGGCGGAGGCCAACCAGTGGCCGATCGACGTCATTCCGTATTTCGGAAACAGCGACGAGTGCCACATGGCGTTCCACTTTCCGCTCATGCCGCGGATGTACATGGCGCTCAGGCAGGAAGATCGCAGCCCCATCGTCGAGATTCTCGCGCAGACGCCGCCGCTACCCACGGACTGTCAGTGGGCGATCTTTTTGCGCAACCACGATGAGCTCACGCTCGAGATGGTCACCGACCACGAGCGCGACTACATGTATCGCGAGTACGCGCGCGATCCGCGGATGCGCATCAACATCGGCATCCGTCGTCGCCTCGCGCCGCTGCTCGACAACGGCCGGCGCCAGATCGAATTGATGAACGCCCTGCTCATGACGATGCCCGGCACGCCGATCATCTACTACGGCGACGAGATCGGCATGGGTGACAACGTCTACTTGGGCGACCGCAACGGCGTGCGCACACCCATGCAGTGGACGCCCGGATGGAACGCGGGATTCTCGGAGGGCGACCAACAGGCGCTGTACTATCCGTTGATCGTCGACCCGCCATACGGATACCAGGCGATCAACGTCGCATCGGAGGAGCGCACGCAGACGTCGCTGCTGCGCTGGATGCGGCGGATCATCAAAGTGCGCAAGCAGTACCACGCCTTCGGGCGCGGCAAGTTCGAGATGCTGCTGCCCGAGAACCGGCGCGTGCTCACCTTTCTCCGGCGCCACGAAGACCAGGTGATCTTGTGCGTCAACAACCTGTCGCGCTTCGTGCAGCCGGTGGACATCAACCTGCAGCGGTGGAAGGGGTGGACGCCGCTCGAGCTCATCGGGAACGTGCGCTTCCCGGTCATCGGCGACCAGCCGTATTTTCTTTCGTTAGGCCCGCACACGTTCTACTGGTTTCATCTCGTCCCGCCCCAGTCCGACGGCGCATCGTCGTGACCGCTCCTCCGGCGCCGCTGCTGCGCGTGCACGGCGCGTCGGTCACCGACGCGCTCGACCCGGCGGTTGTCCGCGGACTCGCTCCCGATGATCTGGCGCGATGGCTCGTGACGCGCCGCTGGTTCGGCGCGAAAGGCCGTCCGCCTGCTGCCGCGCACATCACGGAGGTGATTCCGCTGCCGTGGGGCGGCGACCGCGCGGTGGTGACCCGCCTCGTGACCACGGATGCGACGGGCGCCGAACAGAGTTACCACCTGCCGCTCGTCGCGCGCGCCGGTGAGCCGTTAGGCGAGCGCGCGGCCGGCGCCGTGGTGGCGCGCATCGCGACGGGCGCCGAGCAGGGCGTCCTCATGGACGCCCTCGAGGACCCCGGCTTCCGCGCGCGCCTCGGCGCTGCGTTAGGCGAAGGCGCATCGTTCCAGGGCGACGGCGCGTGCTGGACCGTCGACCCGGTCGGCACGCCCACGCGGGGGCTCGACGCACTCCCCTCCGACGTCAGCCGCGCCGAACAGAGCAACACGTCCGTCCGCTTCGGCGACCGCGCGATGCTCAAGCTCTTCCGGCGCCTCGAGCACGGCGAGAACCCGGACGTCGAGATCGGCACCTTTCTCACGACCCACACCACGTTCCAACACACGCCGTCCGTGTTGGGCGTGATGCGCTATTGCGATGCGGCCGGCGCCACCTACGTGACCGGCATGCTGTCGCGGTTCGTGATCGGCGCGCGCGACGGATGGGCGATCGCGCTCGACGAGGCGCGGACCGCGCTGCGCGGCGATGGCGCCACGGCGTTCGCCGGCGAGGCGGCGCGCATCGGCCGCATGAC
>DASYXE010000390.1:0-4911 GCA_035935375.1 Gemmatimonadaceae bacterium
CCGGCGCTACGGCACGCCGTTGCGCCGCCGGAGCAAATACGCCACGTGTGATCTCGTCACACTGGGACGAAAGCGCGACGGCGGGGCCGCCTGCTCGAAAGCGGTCGATGGAGCGAGGCGGGGCGCGGTGTGCGCGGCGGCGTGCGTCAAACTGCCACCCCGGTCAAGACTTATCGACATCGATCTAAACCTTCATCACACTTGAGTGCGGCGCACGTGCGGCCTAAATTGGCGCACGTCGATGTCCCTCATCGATCCTTCCGATCCCCGCCCAGTCCATTTCATGGGCGCCGCCGGCGCCGGTATGAGCGCCCTCGCCGAGCTCCTCGTTCGGCGCGGCGCGCGAGTCACCGGATGTGACGCCAATCCCGCCGGCGCACCGGACCTCGCCCACCTCGGCGTGCCAGTCGCCGCCGGCCACGATCCCGCCCACGTACAGGGTGCGCGCGCGCTCGTCGTCACGTCCGCGGTCAAACCCACGCATCCCGAAGTCGAAGCGGCGCGCACGCTCGGCATCCCCGTGATCAGGCGCGCGGAAGCGCTCGCGCAGGCCGTGACGAGCGATCGCGGACAGCTCATCGCGATCGCCGGCACGCATGGCAAGACGACCACGAGCGTGATGACCACCGAAGCGCTCGCGTCGGCCGGATTGGATCCCACGGGCGTCATCGGCGGGCGTGTCCCGTCGTGGGGAGGGAATCTGCGATTCGGCGGCGATCGGGTGTTCGTGGTTGAAGCCGACGAGTACGATCGGTCGTTTCTCGCGCTCGCGCCGACCGTCGCCGTGGTCACGAACCTCGAGGCCGACCACCTCGACATCTACGCCGACCTCGCCGATATCCGCGAGGCGTTCGCGACGTTCGTGCGCGGCGCCAAAATCATCGTGCTGTGCGCGGACGATCCGGGCGCCGATGTACTCGAGGTTCCCCGCGGCGCGGCCGTCGTGCGCTACGGCATTTCCGCGCCTAACGCAAACCTCACGGTCCACGACCTGCGCCTGGCGGCCGACGGATCGTCGTTTACCGCGGCGGCGGACGGGCGGGCGTTGGGCGAGGTCCTTCTGCGCGTCCCCGGGCGCCACAACGTGTTGAACGCGCTCGCGGCGCTCGCATCGGGTCTGGCACTCGGAGCGACCGTTCCCGCGATGGCGCCCGGCCTTGCCGCGTTCGGCGGCGTCGAACGCCGGTTCCAGCGGTTGGGCGAAGCCCGTGGCGTGACCGTGGTGGACGATTACGCGCACCACCCGACCGAGATCCGCGCGACGCTCGCCGCGGCGCGCAACGCGTTCCCGGGGCGACGCCTCGTGGCCGCGTTCCAGCCGCACCTCTATACGCGCACGCGCGACTTCGCCGCCGATTTCGGCGCTGCGTTAGCCGGCGCCGATGCGATCTTTCTCACCGACATTTACCCGGCGCGCGAGCAACCGATCCCGGGCGTGAGCGCGAAGCTCATTGCCGACGCGGCGCGCGCCGCGGGTGGCGCGCTCGCGTGGCACGGCACGCGCGCCGACCTCGCTGCCGCACTCGCCGACAACGTCGGCGCCGGCGACGTCGTGCTCACGCTCGGCGCCGGCGACATCACGCGGACGGGACGCGAGCTCCTCGATAGATTGGCGGCGGCCGCATGAGCCGCGTGACTACATTCCTCGAGCGCCTGCGCAATATCGGGTGGCGAATTCCGGTTGGCGCGCTGGCGCTGGCCGCGCTCATCGCATCACCTTGGTGGGGACCACGCCTTCTCTCGCAACTCGGCTATTTTCACGTCCGACAGGTCGAGATCTACGGCGCTGTGTACGCGCAACCGTCGCGGATCATCAGCCGCATGCAAGTCGACACGACCATGTCGATCTGGATGAACCTCGCGCCGCTGGAGCGGCGTGTAGCACGTGACCCACAGGTGCGCAGCGTTGCGATCGAGCGTAAGCTTCCCGGAACTCTTGTCGTGCGGATGGTGGAGAACGCGCCAGTCGCGCTGGTCGAGAGCTCGGGTACGACCGGCAAAGGTGGGTCCGGAAACGCCGTGCGCGTCGTAGATGGAACCGGTCACGCGTTGCCGATCGACCCGAGTCGGACCAACATTGATTTGCCCGTCGTCGAGTCCGCGGACCCGTCGGTGCTCAAGCTCCTGGCCGACGTCAAAGCGCGCGAGCCGCGGCTTTTTGCGCAGATCAGTTCGGTGCGGCACGCCTCCCGGTTTGCCGCTGGGAGCGGGGCGAGGGCGAGCGCTTCAGACGAGTTGGACGTGGTACTTCCATCGGTCATGGTACGAGCATTGGTAGGCGTGAGCGCAGAGCGGCTCGCGGATGTGATTCCTGTCGAGGCCGACCTCGCGCGGCGTCACGCGCGCGTCGCCGAGCTCGATCTTCGATTCAGAGATCAGGTCATCGCCAGGTTGCAATGAATCCCGAACGCCTCGTTGCCGGGCTCGATATCGGTACCTCGCGCACCACCGCGATCATCGCGGAGGTGGTCGGCGATCTGCCCAAGCATCCGAATCTCAAGGTTCTGGGTGTCGGTCAGGCGCGCACATCGGGACTCCGGCGCGGCGTGGTCGCCGACATCGAGGAGACCACGCGCTCGATCACGAAGGCCATGCAGGACGCGGAGCGCATGGCCGGCGTGACCGTCGATCACGTGTACGCCGGCATAGCGGGCGAGCACGTGCAAGCGATGACCAGCTCGGGCGTGGTGGCGGTAAACGGCGACGACGTCACGCGCGCCGATGTCGAGCGCGCGAACGAGGTGGCGCGCACGCAAGTGATTCCCGCCGATCGCGAGCTCCTGCACGCTATCCCGCAGGAATACCGGGTCGACAAGAACCACGGCATTCGCGACCCGATCGGGATGGTAGGCATGCGTCTCGAGACCGAGATGTACTTGGTGACGATCGGTGCGTCGCCGGCCACGAATCTCCGTCGCGCGGTCGAACGGGCGGGCTACCACGTGCGGGAGCTCGTGCTCGAGCCACTCGCGAGTGCGTTCAGCGTGCTTACTGATGACGAAAAGGAGTTGGGCGTCGCGCTGGTCGAGATGGGAGCGGGCACGACAGACCTCGCCGTATTCCACGAGGGCAAAATCCGGTTCCTCGGGACGGTCGGTTTCGGCGGCAACAACGTGACCAGCGACATCGTGCACGGACTCGGCGTCACGCAGGCGGACGCGGAGCGGCTCAAGGAGAGCTATGGCTGCGCGTACGAGCCGATGATGAAGGATTCGCACGAGGTGATTCAGCTCCCGAGCACCGTGGCGCAGGGCGAGCGGCAGATTCCGCGCGAGCTGCTCGCGCACATCATCCATCAGCGCATGGATGAGATCTTCGAGATGGTGAATCGCGAGATCACAAGCGCAGGCTTTGCGGGACGTTTGAGCGCCGGCGTGGTACTCACGGGCGGCGCGTCCGCGATTCCAGGCGCAGCCGAGTTGGCGGCCGACGTGTTCGGCACGGGAGTTCGGGTTGGCTCGCCGGCGGGCAGTGTCGGCGGGTTGAGCGACGCGGTCGAGTCACCCCGCTTCGCTACGGTCGTTGGTCTCGCGCTGTACGGCGGCCAACGTTTCGCGGTGGGCGTGCCCGGGGCAGCGTCGGGACGGCGGAGGGGCGTGTCGGCGCCGGGCGTAGACCGGCTGGCACAGAGAGTGAAGACGTGGTTGCAGGACTTTTTCTAGAGAGGGAATCGCGCGCTCGCGCGCGCTGAGGGAAGAGGGAAGCGCTGACGCTGCGGGAAGGGGGATCACTACTGCTATCCGTCGAGTTGCGTCTCCCTCTTCCCGTAACGGCCGAAGGCCGCGCTTCCCTCAGCGAAGCGCTTCCCTCAGGCGGCGCCAGCCGCCGTTTCCCTTGTAGGTCGTAGCAGCGTTTTCCGCACGAAACCATTATATTCCGCCCAAACTTAGGACCCCTCTCTCGCCCTCATTAGGAGTTCCCCCCGCAATGATCTTCGAGTTCGAGGAGAGCACCTCGCAGAACGCCCGGATGAAGGTCGTCGGCGTCGGAGGCGGCGGCGGCAACGCTGTCAATCGAATGATCGAGGAACATCTCGAAGGGGTCGAGTTCATCTCCGTCAACACGGATGCGCAGGCCCTGCTGAACTCGAAGTCGGACGTCAAGATTCAGATCGGAAAGAAGCTGACCCGCGGACTCGGCGCCGGAGCGCGGCCAGAGATCGGGCGGCAGGCCATCGAGGAGAACCGGGACGAGGTCGGGCGCGCGATGACGAACGCCGACCTCGTGTTCGTGACGTGCGGTATGGGGGGCGGGACGGGAACTGGAGCGGCGCCAATCGTGTGCGAGATGGCGCGCGAGGCCGGCGCGCTCACGGTGGGCATCGTGACCAAGCCGTTCCTGTTCGAGGGACGGAAGCGCATGCGGCAGGCGGACGCCGGCATCAGCGAGATGCGCAAGTACGTGGACACGATGATCGTGGTGCCTAACGAGCGGCTCCTGGCCGTGGTGGGCAAGGGCATTCCGTTCGGCGACGCGCTCAAGAAGGCCGACGAGGTGCTGCTGCATGCGACGCAGGGCATCTCGAACCTGATCAGCGTGACGGGCCTCGTGAACGTCGACTTCGCCGACGTCCGCACCGTGATGCAGAGCGGCGGCTCGGCCCTCATGGGCACGGGCATCGGGCGCGGCGAAAACCGGGCGATGGAAGCGGCGCAGCAGGCGATCTCCTCCCCGCTGCTCGACAACATCTCGGTGGGCGGTGCGACGGGCGTGCTGATCAACATCATGGGCGGCCACGACCTCACCTTGGGCGAAGTGCACCAGATCAACGAGATCGTGCACGACGCCGTGGGCGACGACGCCGAGATCATCTTCGGTGCCGTGAACGAGCCGGCGATGCAGGGCGAGATCCGTGTCACGGTAATCGCGACCGGCTTCGATCGCGCGATGCAGACGGGCACGGTGATGGAG
>DASYXE010000391.1:0-3406 GCA_035935375.1 Gemmatimonadaceae bacterium
GCTCCGCCCAACGCAAACGCGAGACACGTCACGGGGATGACTAACGCAGCGCGGTCGGCCAGGCGGCGCACCAGCCGGTCCACGCCGTACGCCAGCGCGCCGGTCCGGTCGACGACGGCAAACGCTCCGCCGATCAGGAACACGAAAAACACGACGTCGGCCGCATCCTCGAGACCCTTCGGGATCGCGACCACCGCCGAGAACGGACCCACCGGATTCGCCTCCACCGTGTGGAACGTCCCGGCGACGACTACGCTGCGTCCCGTGCCCGGGTCCTCGCGCCGCTGGTACGCGCCCGCCGGCAGAACCCAGCTCAGCGCGGCGGCGATCGCCACGCACGTCACCATCAGGACCAACGCGTTAGGCATCCGGAATCGAAGCCGCAGGCTGGTGCCGGGTGCGGACGCGGCAGCGTCGCTCATGGCGGATGGCTGGGCGGTGTGGGGAAGCGCTGCGGAGCGAGACGAGGCGGCGACAGATGGCGCTCGCCGACGCCTAGCCTACGCCGATCATGAACGCGACGCAATGTGGCCATGGTGAGAACGCCGACCAGACACTATCCTTGGCGCGCACAAACGCAATGAGACATCTCGTGATCGTGCGCTCGTGACGACACCGGTGTGCGTCTCGCCCATGGTCGCCGCCGCCTTACGCGACGGCAGGCCCGTCGTCGCTCTCGAGAGCTCGGTGTTCGCGCAGGGTCTGCCGCGACCGCAGAACCGCGAAGCCGCGCGACGCATGCTCGCCGCGGTGCGTGCACGCGGAGCCGAACCCGCCATCACCGCGGTGGCGCGCGGCGCGCCGGTCGTCGGGCTCGAGGGCGATGACCTCGAGCGATTCCTCGCGAGCAGGGGCGTGCGCAAGGTGTCTGCGCGCGACATTGCACCTGCTGCCGCGGCGTGCGCCGACGGCGCGACCACCGTTGCCGGATCGCTCGCGCTCGCACACGCCGCTCACATTGCGGTCCTCGCCACCGGCGGCATCGGCGGCGTGCACCGCGTGGCGCCGGCACTGGCGCGCACCGGGGACGCCGTGCGTGATGAGTCCGCCGATCTCGCGGAGCTCGCGCGCACGCCCATGCTCGTCATATGCGCCGGCGCCAAAACCATTCTCGACCTGCCCGCCACAATGGAACGGCTCGAGTCCCTCGGCGTCGCTGTGGTCGGTTATCGCGTCGACGAATTGCCGGGCTTCCTCACCGGCGGTACAGGCATTTCATTGTCGTGGCGATTCGAGAGTGCCGCCGAGGTCGCCGCGGCGTGGCGCGTGCAGCGGGATCTCGGCCGGACGCAGGCCATGGTGGTGGTGCAGCCGCCACCATCGCCGTTGCCGCGCGCGATGGTCGACGACGCGGTGCATCGCGCGCTCGACGCGGCCGCGCACGCGGGCATCGCTGGAACCGCGCTCACGCCGTGGTTGTTGTCTCGACTGAACGAGGAGACCGGCGGTGCGTCGCTCGCGACCAACATCGGGCTGCTGGAGTCCAACGCAGCGTTGGCCGCGGAGATCGCGTCAGAGGTGGCGAGCGAAGCTGAAATCGGACGTGCACGCGCGTAATATCCCGTGGACGCGTGTGTCGTCCTCTACTTCAGAGGGGTGGGAGGGGAGGTAAAGTTCAATGAGACGGCTGTAAAGTCAACATCTTGAACCGAGCGGATTTCGAGTTGTACAATAGGCTGACCGACATCGGTCTTCTGAGACACGTCGGAGGTGCGAATCGCCATGCCTACCCCATTTCTGAGTTCTGAAGAGTACGACGAGCGCGCGCATCAACTCTACAACGAAGGGCAGTACGACGAAGCGCTCGATGTGCTGCGCGAAGGACTGGCGCTCTATCCGAACTCGGTCGAGTTGCACATTGGGGTAGGCTACGCACGGCTGGCTCGCGATGAGTTCGCTTGGGCCAGGCAGAGCTTCGACAAGGCCCTCGTGCTGGATCCGGATCACGAGGACGCCATCGCCGGACTCGGCGAAACGCTGCTCAAGTTCGGCGCGCGCGACCACGCGCTCGGGCGCTTCCGCCACATTCTCGAGCTCGGCTACGCGGACGACATCGATCTCGTGCTGCAGATCGGGCGCGCGCTGTTCCGCGAGGACATGATCGCCGAAGCGCGGGAGTTCTTCGAGATCGCGGCGCGCGAAGCCGGCGAGATGGCCGAGGCGGCGGCGTGCCTGGGCTACGTTAGGCATCGCGGCGGCGACGACGAGGGCGCGATCACCGCGCTCAAGCGCGCGCTGCAGTTGGACGACGACCACGCCGAAGCACGCATCTACCTCGCCAACATCCTGTACGACCGCGGCGACTACGAGGGATCGCTCTCGCACCTCGAGCGCACCGAGCCCGATGACCACTGGGAGGAGCTGGGCATCTGGCGCTTGATCGAGCTCAAGAAGTCCCTCTACCGCCTAACGGAGGACGACCCCGAGCTCGCGCCGTGGGAAGACCGGCTCTCCGAGCTCGCCGGCGAGCCCGACGACATCGACGAGATGCTGTCCGAGATCGAGACGCGCGTGAACGAGGAAGAGGCCGCGCGCGAGCGCGGGCAGCTCGAGTTGTTCGGCGCGCTCCTCTCGGATCTGGCGGGACAGAAGGTGTCCGACACGCTCGAGCACCGGATCCTGCTCAACGACGGCCGCATCTATGTCGGGAGCTGGGATCGCATTGTGCGCGCAATGCGCGACGCGAACAAGGCGATGACGGGCCGCTCGGTCCAGGAGTTCATGGCGACCGAAGCGAGCCGCGGCTACTCGATCACCGGCGTCAAGATTCCGATCGGCGACGCCGAGAGCTTCATCCGCGGCAGCGCGAACGCCGGGCTGTTGCGCATCGTGCGGTGACAGATCCGTCCTCCGCCTCGCGCGGCGCGCGGCACGCGCTCGAGGCGGTCCGACCGGCGGTCGAGCGACTGTCATCGAGTCGGTCGTCGCAGGACAATGCATCCGATGTGACGGCGATCTGCACGGGCGTCGAGCTGGCGCTCGGCGCGTCGCTCGGCCGCACGGATCTCTCCGGGCAGGCGCTCGTGCGCGAGGCGCGACAGCGCGAGTCGATCTCGCTCGAGCAGGCGCATGCGGCGCTCGAGTTGTTCGCGGTGCGCGAACGCGTCGGCGCGTCGGGGCAAATCGACGCGGCCGATCTGGACGTGGCACGTGAGGCATTTGGCGTGCTCGTGCGCGAATTCGAGACCGCGCCGGCGCCGGCTGCCGGCGCGACGCCGCCGGCGACCGACTCGATCACTCCGCCGGGCGCGACGGTCGCCGGCGCGACCAAGGAGGGTCCGGCGGTGCCCTCCGGCGTCGCGCCATCGAGCAGCGCCGCCGCGGGCGGTCCGTTAGGCGCCGCCGGGTACGGCGTGCCCGACGATGCGCCACCCATCGCGCCGCCGAAACACGGGCCGCTCATCAC
>DASYXE010000392.1:0-3933 GCA_035935375.1 Gemmatimonadaceae bacterium
AAACGGCTCGACGACCGCGTCGGCGCCGCTCGCCGTTAGGCGGTGGAACCGCCGCACGAACGCCGACCAGAGGCGCGGGCGGACTCGCGCGCGGCGTTCGGCGGCGCCAAAGAACTCATCCAGGAGCTCGGCTTCCACCAGGTCGAGGCGCGCGGCGCCGCTCCCGTCGTGGTCGCGCGAATAGGGGCCGGCGCGCGACGTACGCGGATCGGCCAGAATCCGGGTGACCACCTGGCCGACGCTTCGCTCCCACGGCGTGGACGGCGGTCCGCCGGTGCGCTCCAGATCCACTGGGCGCGTGATGACGGACACCGGCCGCTCCCGATCACCCGGCGCCGCGGACACGAAGATGACAGGTATGCCTAACGCAACGGCGGCGGCCATCGTCTCGCGCGTGCCGCCGATTCCCGCGCCGGCCTCGAGGTCGGCGTTGGCGATGAGCAGATCGCAATGTCGGAGGAGCGCCGTCGCCTGCACGCGAAACGCGCGGTTGCGGCGCTCCATCGTCCGCCGATCGGGCGCGGTGTGATGCGCCGGGTGCGGCACACAGTGCCCGTCGAGCTCGATGGTGTATGCGCATCGCGCGAGCAGCGTGTCGAACGCCGGTTTGTTTTTGACTTCGCTGTTGTCGCGGAATGCCGCCGCCTCGCACGGCAGGATCGCGACCATCTCGAAGTCGGTGCGCGCGCCGGCACCCGACTGCCTCGCCTTCACATCGCGCTCGAATGCCAACAGCGATTCGAACGCGATCTGGTCCGCGCCGTCCGCGAGGCCAGACACGACGCGCAAGAGCGGCCGTGACGGGGCGTCGTCATTGCCTGCCGCATAGTACGAGCAGATGTCCGGTCGGGACGCCGAGTCGAGGCCGGGCGACAGCGCCTCGAGGCGCGTCGTCAGAACGCGATAGACATCGGTGAACATCTCGTGGAGCTGGCCGCGCTCACTATCGGGTATCCGGATGGCGCCAGCAACGCCGACGCGCAACACGAGCCGCGGCTTCTCGAGCGGGCCGAGCATCGCACAACGGTAGCACGGGCCTCAGCGATTGGCGATGCCCGGCGAATCCCGATGTTCACGGTGTTGATCGGTGCTCAGAGCTATCGCGCTCTACCACGTCTACCGGTATAGTAGGAGGGAACAGATGGTAACGTCGTTCGCCTCAAACACACCGTGCAGTCGCGACACGCTCCGTTCTGGGGCCCGTACCGCGGAACACCGCTCGCGGAGCGGACGGAGCAGGGATGTCAATGACCATGGCCATGAAAGCCGCCTCGCGGCTGGGCGGCCCGGCGGGCATCACGCCCGACTTCGATCCGCTCGTCAGATTCACGAGCTTGACACGGCTGCCGAACTATCTGCCACCGATCCAGTGATCCGTTAGGCGCAAGCCATGTGTCGAAACGCGGCCGGCGCGCTGTCGGCCGCGTTTTCCATCGGGGGAGCCTCAGCCCACTCTTCCATTTGTGAGCCTATACTATAGTAGGGAACAGATGTTAGCCCCCCGTAGGGCGTCCTGACGACAACCGGCGTCGCCTAACGCTACCGCGCCGCCGGCACCTCGAATGTCCCGTCCACCACCTGCACGAAGTTGCGCTCCTCGCGGAAAATGCAACGCTGCTGTTGGGCGAACGTGAAGTTCGCCTGCGCATCCGGGTCGGCCTTGACCCGCTCCTTGTACCGCTCGTACGACGCGAGACTGTCGAACGCGATCAGCCCCCACGCCACGTCGTTAGTCCCTTCGTAAGGCAGGAAGTACCCGATGAGATGCCCGCCGCACCGCGGAATCACCGTGCCCCAATTCGCCGCGTACTGCGTGAACGCCTCGCGCTGAAACGGGTCGATCTGATAGCGAATCACGCACGTGATGGTCATGGGTGTGCTCCGGTCGCCGGGATGGAGAACGCACCGTCAACCTAGCGGTTGACGCGCGTCCACACTTCGCTTATCGTCGAAGTATGGATGTCGCCCGCCGCACCGATGCGCGCGCCGCCCGCGCCGCCGCCGCCATCGGCGAGCCCGCGCGCGCCAGCATGCTCTATTGCCTGGTCGACGGCCGCGCCCGCACGAGCACCGAGCTCGCCCTCGTCGCCGGCGTCAGCCCGTCCACCGCCAGCGTCCACCTCCACAAGCTCGAGGCCGAGCATCTGACCAGGGTCCAGGTGCAGGGGAAGCATCGCTACTACAGTCTCAACGGTCCCGAAGTGGCCGACGTGCTCGAGGCGCTGAGCGTGCTCGCCGGCGCCCCGCGCCGCGAATTCGTGCCCACCACACCCGACCACCTCCGCGCCGCCCGCACCTGCTACGACCACATGGCCGGCGCCCTCGGCGTCGCCATCCACGACCGTCTCACGGAGCTCGCCTGGATCGCCAGGTCTGACGGAGCGGAGTCGTACGACGTGACCCCAACGGGCGCCACGGGGCTCACATCGTTAGGCGTCGACGTCGAAGCCGCCCGTGCCCTCCGCCGCCGGTTCGCCTTCGCCTGCCTCGATTGGAGCGAACGCCGCTCGCACGTCGGCGGCGCCATCGGCGCCGCGCTCCTCACCCTCGCACTCGCCAGGAAATGGGTCGCGCGCGACCGGCAGAGCCGCGCCCTCCTCGTCACTGGAATCGGGCACCGCCACCTGCAACAACAACTCGGCGTCCGCCTCTGAAAGGGCGACAAGCCGGTCCTGTCCGTCCTGGTCCGGCCCTGTCCGCCCTAAACCTCGCGGGCGCACGCAGGACCTGCTATTGTCCACCATTCCCGGACGCTCTCGTAGCAAGCTCATCCGGCGCCCATGGCGCTGGTCCGGATCATCGGCAGACCAACGACACACACCCATAGCGAGCCCAGACCAATGACACATCGCTCGGCGTCGTTCCGCTCGTCCCTCATGCTGTGCGCCGCGATCAGCGTTGTCGCCGGCGCGATGCCATCATTGGCGCGAGCGCAATCCGACACCACGGACCCCCGCGCGCACCTCAAGGCTGGCCTCTACGATGCCGGCGTCGCGGCGAAGGGCATGCAGCTGGTCGCCCACGCCAACAAACCCGCCGACTTCCATCCCAACGACCCGGGCGGCCTGACGTACGCGAACTCCGACCTCGCGTTCGGCGGCCGCTACCTCTACCAGGGCAACTTCAGCGGCATCCAGATCTGGGACATCTCGAATCCCGCCACGCCCACACTCGCCTACCATCTGGTGTGCTTCACCGAGCAGGGCGACGTCTCGGTCTACGGCCACTTGCTGTTCGTCTCCGCCGAAAATACGGGAAGCCGGCTGGATTGCGGCACGCAAGGCATCAAGGACAGCGTGAGCAGCGAGCGCATGATGGGCGTTCGCATCTTCGACATCTCCGACATCACGCACCCCAAGCAGGTCGCGGCCGTGCAGACGTGCCGCGGCTCGCACACGCACACCGTCGTGCCCGACCCGAACGACAAGGGCGTGGTTTACGTCTACGTGTCCGGACTCTCGTCCGTTAGGCCAAAGAGCGAGTTGGCGGGCTGCGAGATCGGCGGGATGTCGAACCCGAATTCGGCGCTCTTCCGGATCGAGGTGATTCGCGTCCCGCTCGCCCATCCCGAGCAGGCGAAGATCGTCAGCACGCCGCGCATCTTCGCCGATCTCACGAAGCCCGCATCGCACGGCCCCGCGATCGCGGACACGGCGAACGGCGCGGCGCTCAAGATGGCGCGCGGGTTTCTGCCGATGATCGGGCTGCCGGCCAAGACCACGGCCGCCGACTCCGATCGCGTCGCACACCTCATCGCCCAGGTGATGTTCGAAAGCGATACGAGCAAGTTCAAGGCGTTGAGCGATTCGTTGAAGCAGTTAGGCGTGGACGTGCCCATGGCTCCCGACAGCCTGGCCAACAGCGGCGTGCTGCAGTGTCACGACATCACGGCCTATCCCGCAGTGAACCTTGCCGCCGGCGCGTGCGCAGGCT
>DASYXE010000393.1:0-1604 GCA_035935375.1 Gemmatimonadaceae bacterium
GCCGCGGACGTTTCGGATCGGCGCCGCGGCGCACGAGCTCGGCGGCCAAGTCGACGCTGCCGCGGCGCGCGACGACGTGGAGCGGCGTCTCCCCGTTAGGCGCAAACACCGGATCCGGGTCGGCGCCGTGCGCCAACAGCCAGCGTGCGCCGTCGCTCGCGTCGCCCCACGTGAGAATCGCGTACAGGGTAGCCGAGCCGTCGGTCGCCCACGGCTGATTCACGTCGGCGCCGTGCGCGAGCAGCAGGTCGAGCGCCTCGACGTCGCCGCCGCTGGCGGCGATCGTGAGCGTCACGCCATCGTTCGGATTGGCGCCGGCCTCGAGCAGCACCTCGGCGAGCGGCAAGAGATGCGCCACGCACACCGCACTCCAGAGGACCGCCCGCTGGACGCCATGGTGCAGCCACGGGAAACGCGAGTTGGGATCGACGCCGAGCTCGAGCAACCGTCGCGCGATGGCCACGAGACCACCGGGGCGCGAGGGCGGGCCAAAGCCTAACGCCGTGTGGCAGACATAGAGGAGCGGCGGCCAGTGGCGCGGACCGCCGGGCTCGGTCGCCAGCGCCGGCCGCTCCGTTAGGCTACGGTCGACGCGTTCGGCGTCGCCCAGAATCAACGCGGTGTGGAAGGTCGCCTGCGCGATGGCGGGGTGCAGCGCGAGCAGCCGCGCGGCGCGGTCGGGCCGCGCCTCGGTGGCCGCCTCGATGAACTGCGCCACGGCGTTGCCTAACTGAAGGGTGAGCTCCTCCACGCGCGCGACCAACCCTGCCCACGACGGGATACCGTGTTCGCGCGCGATCACCGACTGCGCGTCGTGCAGCGCGACCGAGGCGGCGAGGGCTGCGTCGTCCCGTTGTTGGGCGAATGCGGGGAGCGCGCGGAGCCGCGCGAGGGCGGCGGCGTCGCGGGCTTTGGCGGCGCGCAGCAGGTCCTTCGCCTGCCGCTTGAGCTGCTCGAGGTTCGGGCGCTCGGGTAACTGCGGGGTCATACGTCCTCCATGCCGATAGCCGGCGGTCCGCAGGCTGGCCAGCACGGAGATGACGTGCAGTCACCGTGATTGGAGGAGTGGACTCAGTCCTTCGCGCGGACCCGCGGGCGCCTCCGAGCGCTCCACGTAATAGTCGGGGATTCGAGCGCGACCGTCAATCCCATGACCTCCGCGCGCGACGGACACATGCCTCACGACCGCGCCGAGTAGAGCGCGTATAGGTCATCGAACAGCAGCGATCCGCGCTCGAGTCGCGCGTCATCCGCTGCATTGGCGGCCGCGACGCCGGCGAGCACGCGTTCGATGCCCGGCGCCTCATCCCGCCCGAACTTGTCGTCCCTGAGATCGATGTCGTGCACGATTTCGCCGATCGTGCGCAGCGCGCCGTCGTCGATGTGAAAGCGGTGTACCAGCGTCTCGAACGTGCACCTCTCTCCTTCATGCGTGAATTCGCCCTCGAACATGTCGAAGCGGAGCTCGCCTGAGGCCGCCCGGTACGCGCCCGGCTCCACGAACTTGAAGCGCGCGTCGCGATCGATGAATCGCCGGATCAACCACGCGCTCGCGATCCGGTCCACGAAAATGCCGGTGCGCGTCACCCAGGTGCGGCCGCGAA
>DASYXE010000394.1:0-5992 GCA_035935375.1 Gemmatimonadaceae bacterium
TCGGATAGTAGACTTCGTTAGGCGGAGGCGCGTCGAGGCCGCTGGCCCGCATGTCGCCGATGACACCCACGACTTCCAGCCATTTCGGGGTGTCGCTCGGGCACTGCGCGATGCGCCGTCCGATTGGATTCTCGTCGCCGAATAACCGCCGCGCCAAGCTTTGATTGATGACGACAACCGGCGCCGCGCCGGCGAGGTCGGCGCTGCCGAAGGTGCGTCCCAGAAGCAGCGGCGTGCCCATGGTGGCGAAGTAGTTCCCGGTAGCGCCGCGTGCGTTCGCGTCGACGCCGCTGCCTTCGTTCGTATCCATCCCTTCGCGCCATACCGGGCAGTCCATCCCGCGCGCATCGATCGGAAGCCGCGACACCAGTGCCACCGACGACGCTCCCGGCACCGACTGAATCGCTTCGACAATGCGCTCGAACCCGGCCGTTCTGGCGCTGTCGGTGGGATACCGCGCTTCCGGCAACGCGACGCCGGCGACGAGCAGTCCCTCCGGATCGAATCCGGGCCGCACGTGCTGGAGCGCGATCGCGCTGCGAACAAGGAGTCCAGCGCCCACGAGCAGCACCAGAGCAAGAGCGACCTCGCCGATTACGAGCACCGTGCGGATGGATCCGCGTACGACCAACGTGGAGTCGCGCGGTCCCTCGCGCAGCGACTGTTGGAGATTCAGGCGCGTCGCGCGGAGCGCCGGCCACACGCCGAAGACGACGCCACAGAGCACCGCGACGGCGGCGGCGAACAGCAGCACGGGCCCGTTGAGCGTGGCGTCGAACAACCGGGGCACGCCGGCCGGACTCACGCGCAGCAGCGCGCGCAGCCCGATCGCGGCCACCGCAACGCCCGCCGCGCCGCCTAACCCGGCGAGCAGCACGCTCTCGGTGAGCAGTTGCGCGACGAGGCGGTTGCGGCCGGCGCCGAGCGCGCTCCGGATGGCGACTTCCTTGCGGCGGACGGCCGCGCGCGCAAGGAGCAGGTTCATCACGTTGCCGCACGCGATGAGCAGCACCAGGCCGACCGCGCCGAAGAGCACGAGCATCATGGGCCGCACGGCGCCGACGACGCTGTCGCGCAACGCGTGCGCGGCGATGCTGCCGTCGATGCCGCCCTTCGGGTAGTCGTGCGCGAGCTGGCGCTCGACCGCGCTCAGCTCGCGCACGGCGTCCGGGATCGCGACGCCATCGCGCACGAGCCCCACCACGGTGAGCTCGTGGTCGGTGTGCTCGGCGCGTTGCGCAGGCGTGAGCGCGAGGGGCACCCAGAGCGCAGGCGCGTTTGAGGTGAACGCGTACGCCGCCGGCGCGACGCCGATCACAGTATACGGATTGCCATTGAGCGTGACGGTGTGCCCCACGATGTGCGGGTCCGACGCGAACGTCGTGGCCCACATCGCGTACGACAACACGGCAACGTTAGGCGCGCCGGGTCGATCCTCCGCGGCACCGAAGTACCGGCCGAGGAACGGCGGAATGTAGAGCGCGCGCCAGTAGTCGGCCGACACGGCGAGCGCGAGCAGCCGCTCGGGCGCGCCCGCGCCGGTGAGCGTGAACGGGGCGAAGGTATACCCGGCCAACGCGCTGAACTGCGGCGACCGCTGGCGCCACACATCGTAGGTGCCCATCGTCACGTTCATGCCCCAGTCGCCCTGGCCTGTTCCCTCGCGGAGGTCGACGAGCCGGTCGGCGTGGGCGTACGGCAGCGGGCGGAGGAGCACGCTGTACACGGCGCTGAAGATGGCCGTGTTGGCGCCGATGCCTAACGCAAGCGTGAGCACGGCGATCGCCGTGAACGCCGGGTTGCGCGCGAGCTGGCGGACCGCGTAGCGGAGGTCCTGACGGATCACCTGCCGCCAGGCGACGCGCCGCTCGATCGTCTCGCGCTGGCGGGTGAACGACGCCAGCGAACGCTCGAGCACCCGCACGTCACCGAGCCGCTCGGCCGCGGCCTGCCGCGCTTCATCGGCCGACATGCCGGCCGCGAGATTCTCGGCGATGCGCGACTCGAGGTGGAATCGGATCTCGTCGTTCACGTCGGCGGCCGGATCCGTTCGCCAGAATCGCAGGTAGCGGCGCCACCGTGGCTCGTTAGGCGAAAGGTCGCTTGGCGGCATGGCGGGGCGGTGTCAGGCGGTCTGGCGCGTCGCGTCCATGATGCGCGCCATGGCGAGCGAAAACGCCGACCACGAGGTGCTCTGCGCCTCCAGTTGGCGCCGGCCCGCGGCCGTGAGGCTGTAGTACTTCGCGCGGCGGTTGTTGTCCGTGATCCGCCACTGCGCCCGCACCCAGCCGCGATTCTCCATGCGATAGAGCGCCGGATAGAGGGAGCCCTCCTCGACCCGCAGCGCATCGTCGGTGGTCTGCTGAATCCAGCGCGCGATGCCGAAGCCGTGCATCGGCCCCCAACTCAGCGTCTTGAGGACGATCACGTCGAGCGTGCCTTGCAGGAGACCGATGGAGGCCGAGGCCACGGCGTGCTCTCTCCCTTAGAGACTCTAAGTGACCCGAGTATGCAGTCCCTCCCTTCGACCGTCAAGGGGGACGGCGGCGTTGCGCGCGGCCGCGTCTGCCACTCGCCGAGCCGGCCGGACGGAACCGGCGAACCCGGCGCCGCCGCGTGTGTATCTTGATGGTGCTCAGACCACCGATCTCCGACATGCGCCTTCGATTCGCGATCATCCCTGCGCTGTGCGTCGCGGCCGCCACGGCAGCCGTGCGCGCGACGACACACCGCTCCGCGCTTCCCACCGGCGCGTACATCTTGTCGCGCGCCGCCTCGGCGCGCCCGCCGATCCCGTTCAAGTTCCTGCTCGCCGGCTCCGAGGTGGCGGGCACAGTGGACAGCGCGCGCATCACGCTCGCCGCCGACAGCAGCTACACCGACAAAGTGACGGTGCGGTGGACAAAAGCGCCGTCGCTCCCCTTCCCGATCCCCGGCTTGTCGCCCGGCCCCGACCCGCACGTGCTCTCGGGCTCGGGTCGGTACGCGGTCCAGGGCGGAACGGTGACGCTCCAGCCGGACGACTTCATCACGCGCGCGTTCATCAAGTCGGTCCAGGCGCGCGCCGATTCGTTAGGCCTGACGCTCACCGGGATGTCGGGCGGATTCGCCGGCGCGCACGTGCCGGTCAACGCGGTGTTCACGCGCGTCCGGTAGCGCCGGTCTACTCCGACCGCAGCGCCGTCAGGGGATCCACCGTGGTCGCGCGCAACGCCGGGATGAGACACGCCGCGAGACCGGTGAACGCGAGCACCACCGCGACGCCCGAGAAGATGACCGGGTCGCGCGGCTGCACCTGGAACAACACGACGCTCAGGAACTGCGCGAGCGTCGCCGCGAACGCCAGGCCGGCCACGACACCGATCGCGATCTGCAGCACGCCCTGACCGAAGATGATGCGGATCACATCGCGCGCCTGTGCGCCTAACGCCATGCGGATGCCCATCTCGCGCACCCGGCGGCTCACCGAGAACGACATCACCGCGTAGAGTCCGATGGACGCCAGGAACAACGCGATGACGCCGAACATCATGAACATCGCGCCGAAGACGCGGATGAACCACACCTTGCGCGCCATGGCTTCGTCCATCGTGTACGTCCAATAGATGGGCAGGTCGGCATTGAGTGCGGTGACCGCGCTCCGTACCTGCGAGGTAATGCCCATCGGCGGCCCGTCCGTCACCGCCGCCATGCTCACGAAGTTCGTGTGGTGCTGCGTGAGCGGGACGAAGTACGCCGGGACGCGCGGCTCATCCTGGTCGCCGGAGAACGTCGTTGGCACCAGTCCAACCACCGTCATCCACGGCTCCTTGCTGTCTCGGCCGCCCTGGCGAATGCGGCGGCCGAGCACGTCGCGTCCAGCGAGGTACTTGTCGGCGAACGCCTGATTCACCACCGCGACGGGCGACGCATCGTTCCGGTCCGTGGCCGTAATGCCGCGGCCCTGCAGCACTTTGATCGCGAACGTCTCGAAAAATCCAGGCGACACCGAATACGACCGTGCGTTAGGCACGTCGTTGTCGGTGGCGTACGTGCCGCCCTCCACCTCGAACGCGCCGCCGTCGGACTGGACGCCGGGCAGCCCCGAGGTAATGGTCGCCGTGCGCACGCCCGGAATCGCCTCGAGACGCTCGCGCAGCCGCTCGTAGAACTGCCGCTGCATCGCCGAATCGGTGTACTCCGCCGGGAAGCCGACGCGCGCGGTGAAGATGTGGCTCGTCCGGAATCCCGGGTCCATCGTCCGCAGGTTGGTCACGCTCTTGATCGTGAGGCCGGCGGCGACCAGCAATCCGCACGAGAGTGCGATCTCGAAGATGACGAGGCCGCGACTCATCTTGCCGATGCGCAGGCTCGAGGAGCCGCGCGCCTCATCCTTGAGCACTTCGTTGATGTCGGTACGCGACGACTGGATGGCCGGCAGCATTCCCGAGAACATCGCCGCCAGCGCCGCCATCCCGATCGCGAACGCCAGCACGGGCGCGTTGAGCCGGATGTCGATGTAGAATGGGACGTCCGTCGAGGCGTAGAGCACGCGATTGAACGCGCCGATGCCCAGGTACGCCACCACCGAGCCGAACACCGCGCCGCCTAACGCGAGCACCAGCGCCTCGGTGAGAAACTGGCGCACCACGGCGGCGCGCGTCGCGCCGAGCGCCGTGCGGATCCCCACCTCCTTGGTGCGGTGGGCGGCGCGGTCGAGCAGCAGGTTGGCAACGTTCGCGCACGCGATCAGCAGCACGAAGAACACCGCGCCGAACATCGTATACAACAGCTGCCTCGGCTCCGGGCCGAGCTCCGCGTCGATGTAGCCCTGCACGCGCGCGTCGATCCCGTCGTTGGTCGCTTTGTACTCGTGCTGCAATCGCCGGGCTACGCCAGAGAAGTCCGCCGTCGCCTGGTCGAGCGTCACCCCCGGCTTCCGCACGCCGACCACCGTGAGCCAGGTGCCGTCGCCACGCTTGGTCGCAACGGGGTCCATCTGCAGCGGGAGCCAGATGCGCGCGTTGTCCGGGAAGTCGTACCCCTCGGGCATCACGCCGACCACCGTGTACGGCACGCCGTTCGCGCGCACCACGGCGCCTAACGCATCCGGTTTGCCGCCGAATTCGCTCTGCCACAGCGGATAGCTGATGACCACCACTTTCTCGCCTGCCGGGCTGTCCTCGCCCGGCCGGAACGTGCGGCCGAGCACCGGCCTCACGCCCGTGACGTCGAACGTGCTCGCCGTGACGAACGAGCCCGTATACCGGTCCGCCTGCGTTTTGCCGCTGACGTTTACCGTACCGGAGTAGTAGGCGCCCATCGGCGCGAGCGTGTGTTGTTGATTCTTGAAGTCGACAAAGTCGCTGATCGGAACGGACATGTGGTTGACGCCACGTGCCTTGTTGTTCCGGATCACCTCGACGATGCGGTCACCGTTCGGGTACGGCAGCCCTTTGATGATCACGCCGTACACCATGCTGAACATGACGGTCGTGAGACCGATGCCGAGCGTGAGGGCGAGCGTCGCAACCAGCGTGAGCCCCGGACTTTTGACGAGAGACCGGAACCCGTAGCGGATATCACGGATAATCGAATCCATGGGGGCCCCGCGGCAGGAGAATTCGCTGCGAGAAGTCGACGGGTGGCCGTACGGCTCCGAGTGCAACGGGGTTTCGCGATGTGACGCGACGGGCCCATGTGAGGGTAGTACATCCGCGCGGGTGCGCGGTCCGAGATCGAGTTGGCTGCTTGCCCGCGACGCTCGACGGCGTCATGCTTGCCTGAGGTCGGCGCGGAACCGGAGGACTCGCCATGCCGCAAGTGTTTCGACACGCCCTGCCCCTCGTTGGCCCGGCTCTCGTGCTGGGCGCGATCGCGATGACGCGACCGGCCGCCGCGCAATACGCGGCCGGCGCAAACGTCGGCGTATCGGTGGTCCCGATCACCACGGGCTCCGTACGCGTCACGGCCGACGCGGGCGTGGGCCGCAACATGTCGTGGGCGGCGCCGC
>DASYXE010000395.1:0-1955 GCA_035935375.1 Gemmatimonadaceae bacterium
CGATCCAGAATCCGCTCCAGCGGTTCGCCCGCGAGCGGTTCCGGCTGCTCCTCGCGTTAGGCATCTCGACATTCATTGCCGGGGCCGTTCTCGCGAGCAAGACGCATGTGCATACGACCTCGGGCTTGGTCGCGGTGCTCATGCTCGCCTTTGGTGCGCTGCTCGTCTTCATCGTGGGAGTCATCCGCGCAACCAGCGGCGACATTGGCCGCGGCGCGAATCGCGCGGCCGTCGCGCTGTGGCGAACCGGCGCGGGACGTCTGTTCTTTCGCCTGGCGGCGCCGGCCAGAGGCGCGACTGCCGCGAGTATTGGGCCGCGACCAACCGGCCACGCGATCCTGCGGCTGCTCCACGAGCTGCCGCGCGACCTGCGCAAACAGCTCGACGATGTACCATTGATGGTGCTGCGGCTCGAGTGGGCGACGTCCGCGCAGGACACGCGAGAGCGCGAGCTGGATCGGGCACTCGCCGAGGTTGGACCGAGTGACGTCGCGGGCGCGCCCGACATCGCGCGGCGTCGCACGTCGTTGATCGACGACCTGCAAGTCGCACGCGACGCGACCACGTCACGACGGGATGCATTGCGCGCCGAGCTCGAGCAGCTCCGTCTCTGCCTGGTGCGCGTGCGCGCGGGCATCGGCACCGCGACGGATGTCCGCGCGGGACTCGAGCGCGCGTCGGCTGTGGTGTCGGCGGCGGAGCAATCGACCCCGACGAGCGCGCGTGTCGCGGCGCCGTCGGCTCTCCCGGGATCACGCTGATCTGATCGCCGGCTCCGACGCCCTCAGGATCCCCCGGCTGCGCGGGACGCCGACACCGGCGCGGCGGATCGCGCACCCGCTGTGCCTAACGCACGACCGCGCGCGCGCCGCAACATCCACCGCACCCGGTACGCCGACACGGCGGCCACGGTGAGCACGCACAGCTCGATGTACACCTTCTCGCCATCCAGCCAATCGACGGGGTTGCCCTTGAGCGTCGGGTCCGAGAAGAGTGAGTGCCCAAAGAAAAACGCCGCCGAGACGTACGCCACGTAGTGCAGCAGCTTCCAGGTATGGCGCGTCATGCGGTGGCGGACGTACGACGTGACGACGACCAGCGCCAACAAATAGAGGCCAATCGCGCCGAGCGTATTCACGACCGGCTGCTTGGGCGACTGCACGGGGATGACGATGTCGAACACGCGACAGTTCGCGGTCGACGAGAAGAGCACAATGATCGGGTGCAGCGCCGAGACAGCGAGGGCGACGTACCCGGTCCAGTTGTGGATGCGAAAATAGTTGAAGCGGCGATGGGGCCAGTGCGTCCATGGGTTGTACCGCATGGAGAGCAGAAGGCCGAGCAGGATGTTGAGGGTAAGGAGGCCGCAGGCGACAAGCCCGACGTCACTCGAGAGGTCGATAGCGCTCACGCAGAGCCGGGCAGGAGGAACGCACAGGTGGTCACTGAGGACATACGTGCCTCAAGGGAAGTGCGTTGGCGGAGCGGGCGTGTCGCCGACGATGCGCGCGCATCCAAGCGCTCTCTCCGTCGAGCCGCTGTCCTTGGAACGCCCACAGTTGCTCGACCTCGGTACGGATGTCATCAGCGCCGGCCACCTGGGTGGCGGCGACGGCGCCGCAGATCGGACAGGGTGTGAACTCGTACGAGGTGCCGCTCTATGACGGCGAAGCGCAGCATCCGCTCCAACGCCAACCTGAGCCGCTCCCGGGTCGCGCTCGGGATTGCTGACGACGATCACCGGCTCGCGCACGGCTGACGCGAGCGCTGCGCACTGCCGGGCCCGCCGCGGCCGCGGCGGCGGGAGCCGGCGCTCGAATAGTATATGGGACAACCATACATGTGGCGCGTGGCTTGCGAGACGCCGTGATCGACGGTCGCAGCGGGGTAGCGATGGGCGTGGCAGCTCGGGGATGGCGTGTGCCGATCGCCATTGTGGCGATGGCGATGCTGGC
>DASYXE010000396.1:0-6113 GCA_035935375.1 Gemmatimonadaceae bacterium
CGCTCGCTGGCGCTCGCTTGGGGAAGCGCTGCGCTGAGGGAAGCGGCGGCGACGCCGCCTGAGGGAGTGGAAGGACATCAGTTGTCCCTGGGTGGAGAGTGCCTGATCGATGGGGCTCGCGCGTGGGCACTCACGTCGCGCAGACCATTGATGTTGCTCCACTCCCTCAGGCGGCGTCGCCGCCGCTTCCCTCAGCGCAGCGCTTCCCCAAGCGAGCGACAGCGAGCGCTTCCCCATTCCCTGACTGCTATCCGACCCTCAGACGCGGTCTACTAGATGCGAAAGCCCGTGTTCGCCGCCAATTGGAAGATGCACTACGGCCCGCAGGACACGCGGGCGTTTCTGCTCAAATTCCTCGACGCGTATCAGCCGCGCGACGACCGCACGATCATTTTCTTTCCGCCGGCCGTCTCGCTCGCCGTGGCCGGCTTCGCGCTGCGCGACCGCCCCGACGTTCTGTTAGGCGTGCAGAACGTGCACTGGGAAGAGAAGGGTGCCTTTACCGGAGAGACGTCCGCGCTCATGGCGCGCGATTGTGGCGCGACGGTCGCGCTCGTTGGGCACTCCGAGCGCCGCCAACTCTTCGGCGAGACCGATGAGATGACGGCGCGCAAATGCGCGGCCGTCGCGCGTGCCGGGCTCACGCCGCTCCTGTGCGTCGGCGAGCGGTTGGACGAGCACGAACGCGGCATCACGCAGTCGATCGTCATGCGCCAGCTCAAGACCGGCGTGAGCCGTCTCGAGAAATCGCAGCTCGCCGCGATGCTCGTCGCGTACGAACCCGTCTGGGCGATCGGAACGGGCAAGACCGCGAAGCCCGAAGACGCGACGCTCGTGCACGCTGCCATCCGTCGCTATTTCCGCGAGGCGCTCGGCGGACAGCCGGACTCCGTGCGCATCCTGTACGGTGGCAGCGTCAACACCGACAACGCGGCGGAGCTCGTTTCGGCCCCTGAGATCGACGGATTACTCGTGGGCAGCGCGAGTCTCGAGGTAGATAGCTGGACGCGAATCGCGAGCACTTGACCCCTGCGCGTAAGCTTCGTAGTCTTCAGAGCTTACGCCAATCACTCAGACGCGCTCGCCGTGTATACGCTCATCATCGTTCTCCTCGTCATCGACTGTATCGTCCTCGGCGTTTCGGTGTTGTTGCAGGCACCGAAGGGCGGCGGACTGTCGGCCACGTTCGGCGGCGCGGGTTCGTCGCCCGACTCGTTCATCGGAACGCGTCAAGCCGCGAATCTCCTCACGAAAACAACCTGGTGGACTGCCGGCATTTTCATGGGACTCGCGTACTTGCTACAGCTCATGAGCGCGCACGCGTCCACACCTCGCTCGGTGCTCGACGAGCCGTTCTCGCAACAGCCGGCCGCGCCGACTGCTCCCGCGCCGTCGAGCGCGAATCCAGCGGTGCCCCTCACGCCCGCGCCGGCGCCCAACACAAACGCCAACAAACCGACTCCACCCAAGCCGAAGCCCTGACACCGTGAACGAGACGGGCGATCAAGCAGGGTTCCTCCTCCTCGAGGACGGAACCCTTTTTCACGGAACCACTCGCACGCGAGGCGAGCCGTCGGTGGCCGAAGTCGTGTTCACCACGAACATGACCGGCTACCAGGAAGTGTTCACAGATCCGTCGTACCGCGGGCAGATCGTCGTGATGACCACTCCGCTCATCGGCAATTACGGTGTAAACGACGACGATCCCGAGTCGGCGGCGCCGCAGATCGCAGGCGTGGTCATGCGCGAGCTCACAGATCACCCATCGAACTGGCGGGCGCGAACCGACCTGCGGAGCTGGCTTGAATCTTCGCAAATAGCTGTGCTAGAACAGGTTGATACACGTCGTCTCACGCGCCACTTGAGGTCTGTCGGCGTCATGCGCGGGGTAATCGGCGTGGGCGATGTGCCTGACGCGCAAAGCGTTGCGGCACTGGAAGCTTGCCCGTCAATGGAGGGACTGGACCTGGCGTCGGCGGTTTCGACCAAGCGACGGTATACGTGGGGTGATCCTAACGCATTGTCGCACATCGTCGCCTACGACTACGGGATCAAGCGCAATATTCTGCGGCTGTTCGCCGATCACGGATGTCGTGTCACCGTGGTTCCGGCCAACACGCCGGCGGAAGCGGCGCTCGAGCTCGAGCCCAACGGAGTGTTTCTCTCGAATGGGCCGGGTGATCCAGCCGCGGTGACGTACGCTCCGCCGATTATTCGCACGATCGTCGAACAGGACGTGCCGGTGCTGGGCATTTGCTTGGGACACCAATTGTTGGGCCTGACGTTCGGCGGACGCACGGAGAAAATGCCGTATGGGCATCGCGGTGGAAATCACCCGGTGCGCGAGCTCGAGAGCGGTCGGGTGTTGATCACGTCGCAGAATCACGGATTCGCGGTGGTGGGAGAGGGCGATGCAATCGTTGGTGCGCCGGATCTCGCGATGACGCACGTCAATCTGAACGACGGAACAGTCGAAGGACTCATGCATCGCGAGCTGCCGGTGTACGCGGTGCAATACCATCCGGAGGCCGCTCCGGGCCCGCACGATGCCCGTCCGCTCTTCTCGCAGTTCATGGATGCGGTGAGATCGCACGCGAGTACAAGTGAGCCAAACGCTTGACACACAACAGGTAACGCCATAAGTTCGACTCACGTTCGCCGCCCGGCGAACGCATGACCCGAGGCTATCGAATGACCAAAGCCGACCTTGTCGAGCGCGTGACGACGCAGATCTCCCGCACCGCCGGCCCCATGATTTCAAAGAAGGACTGCGCCCGCGTCGTGGATGCATTCCTTGACGCAATCAAGGACGCGCTGAAAGAGCAAAAAAACATCGAGGTCCGCGGCTTTGGCACGTTCAAGATTCGCCAGCGCAAAACACGAATGGCGCGGAACCCTCGCACGGGCTCGCCGGTGGAAGTGAGTGCGCGACCGGTTCCGGTGTTCAAGCCGTCCAAGGAGTTGCGTGCACTCGTGGCCGACATGGATGCGCCGCATCCCGGCGAAGCGAGTCCCGCCGCATAAAGTCGGACAAAGCAGCACAAGGTCAGACAACGCCGGATGAGCGCGCACGCGAGAAAATTCGCTCTAGTCAAATCACCGGCAGGGCTCCCGAAAAATCTGGACTGAGCATCGGTCGCCACTGCGGCCTTCTTCGGCCTTCTTCGGCCTTGTCCGGCTTTGTCCGACCTGTCCGGCCTTGTCCCGCATTGTCCGCCCTCGCAGGTTTCGACTATGACGGTGACTGCGCTTCTCTTTGCCTCATATGCTGATGTGCTGCAGTGCGAGAGTCTGGAGATCGCGCTCCCGAAGGGTGCGACCGTGGGCGATGTAGTCGCGCATGTGCGGGCGATGCCTGGCGGAGCCATGCTGCCGCCGTCTCCGCTGGTGGCAGTCAACCAAGCGTATGCACGGTCCGATGTCGTGCTCGCTTCGGGCGACGAGATCGCCATCATTCCGCCGGTCGCCGGAGGTTGAAGTGCGCACCGCGATCGTCGATGACGTGATCGATGTCGAGTCGCTCCTCGCAGAGGTCGAGCGGGACAGCAACGGGGCCACGGTGCTGTTCATCGGAACCGTGCGCGACCAGAACAATGGACGCCCCGTCACGGGCATCGAGTACGCGTGCTACGGACCGATGGCGACGCGCGAGCTGTCGTCGATCTGCACCGAAGCATCGGAGCGGTTCGCAACGCTCGACATCGTGGTGGAACATCGCGTCGGCCATCTGTTCGTGGGCGAAGCGAGCGTCGTGATCGCGGTCGCTCACGCGCGTCGCGGTTCGGCGTACGAGGCGTCGCGCTACATTATCGAACAGATCAAGCGCCGCCTTCCCATCTGGAAGCGCGAGGAATACACGGACGGTACGCGCGAATGGGTAGATCCCACCGCGGTTGCCGTCGTTGGGCCGGAGTCATGATCGCGCTCACAGATCAATTCGGCCGGCGCATCGAGTACCTGCGCATCTCGGTCACGGACCGGTGCAACTTCCGCTGTCTGTACTGCATGCCGGCCGAAGGACTCGAGTGGCTGCCCAAGCGCGACATACTCACGTACGAGGAGATCACCGCGATCGTCGCGCAACTCGCTCCGTTGGGCCTGCGACGGTTGCGCATCACCGGCGGCGAACCGACGATCAGACCCGATCTCGTATCGCTCGTGCGCATGCTGCGCGCCGTGCCGGGCATCGAGGACATCGCACTCTCGACCAACGGCGTGCGGCTGCCCGAGATGGCGCTGGCGCTCGCGGAGGCGGGCCTCGATCGCGTCAACATGAGCGCGGACAGCCTGCGTGCCGATCGCATTGCGGCCATCGCGCGCCGCAACCTCGGTTTCGATCCGCGACACGCCGCGCAGGCAGCGGAGCAGGCAGGGCTCACGCCGGTCAAGATCAACATGGTCGTGATGCGCGGCATCAACGACGATGAGCTCGAAGACTTCGCGCGTCTCACGCTCGAGCACGCGTGGCACGTGCGCTTCATCGAGCTCATGCCGGTGGGCGACATGCGTGCACTCACGTGGGACCACGTGGTGCCGAGCGATGACATTTTGTCGAGGCTGTCAGCGTTGGGCTCGCTGGAAGCGGACAGCGGACCCGAGCGGGGCAACGGACCGGCAAAGTACTATCGGTATCGCGGCGCGCCGGGGTCGGTGGGTGTGATCACGCCGATGACGCACACGTACTGCGGCTCGTGCAATCGCGTGCGGCTCACGGCAGACGGGCGATTGCGCACGTGCCTCTACGGCGACCACGAAGTGAATCTGCGCGATCCGTTGCGGGCGGGAAAAAATCTCGAGCCGCTGTACGTGCAAGCGCTCGCGGAAAAGCCCCGCGAGCATCACTTGTTGCAGATGCAAGTCGGTGGACTACGCGCGCTATCGCAGGTGGGTGGCTAGGCGCTGTCCGGCTTCTACGCTCATGATGACACGGATCAAGGCAAAAAACAACAGATTGAACGGATACAGCAGCAAACACTGATTGAACTTTGTCGCGAACTCTCGCCGCGGTATTGATGGCGGTATCCGATCAATCCGTTTTTTGTGCCTTTATCCGTGTCATCATGAGCGTAGAAGCCCGGACACCGATCGACGAAACTACCAAAGACCGCGACCGCCGAATAGTTTTCGGCGGTTGTTTTGTTTCCGATTCACCACACGCACATCACGAGTGACATGGTCGAGAAGATCACGGTTGTCGGGGCGGGGAACGTGGGCGCCACCACGGCCCAACGGTTGGCGGAGAAGGAGCTCGCGCGGCAGGTGGTGATGGTCGACGTCGTCGACGGCGTCCCACAGGGCAAGGGGCTGGATCAATGGGAGTCGGCGCCCATCGAGTGCTTCGACGCGCGCGTGATCGGCACCAACGACTACGCCGCGAGCGCGGGATCCGACATCGTGGTCGTGACGGCGGGCATCGCGCGCAAGCCGGGCATGTCGCGCGACGATCTGCTCAATACCAACGCCGGCATCGTGAAGCAGGTGTCGGAGCAGATCAAAGCGACGTCGCCTAACGCGATCGTGATCATGGTGTCCAATCCGCTCGACGTCATGGCGTACGTCGCGCTCAAAGTCACGGGCTTCCCGCGCCAGCGCGTGATCGGCATGGCGGGCGTGCTCGACACGGCGCGCTACCGCGCGTTCCTCGCCGACGCGCTGGACGTCTCGGTGCGCGACATCCAGGCGATGGTGCTGGGCGGCCACGGCGACACGATGGTCCCGCTCATCTCGTACACCACGGTGAGCGGGATTCCGGTGACGCAGCTGCTGGATCGCGCGAAGCTCGACGCGATCGTGGACCGCACGCGTACCGGCGGCGCCGAGATCGTGAAGTACCTCAAGACCGGGTCCGCGTATTATGCGCCGTCGTCGGCGGCGGTGCAGATGTGCGAAGCGATCGTGCTCGACCAGAAGCGCGTGCTGCCGTGCGCCGCGTGGCTCGACGGCGAATACGGCATGTCGGGCCTCTTCCTTGGCGTCCCGTGCAAGTTAGGTAGACGCGGCATCGAGCAGATTCTCCAGGTGGAGCTCACCGGCGATGAGCGGGCGGCACTCGCCAAGAGCGCGGACGCCGTGCGGGAGCCGATGAACGTCGTCGGACTCTAATGGCCGGCTCG
>DASYXE010000397.1:0-3210 GCA_035935375.1 Gemmatimonadaceae bacterium
TGCCGCCGCTCGATACGACGACCGATGTCCCGCCCGCGCTGGCGCACGAGCTCGCCGGCCACTACGCGCAGGGCGACCACTCCGTCGACCTGTTCCAGAGCTTGGGACACCTCTACCTCGAGCGCGCGAACGGAGGCGAGCGCGCCGACCTTCGCGTGCTGCGCGACACGCTCATCGATGACGGCCGCCTCGCGTTCGGCACGCGCGTGCTCCGCGCCGGCGACAGCGCCATCGTCGTCGATGGCGACACGCTGCGCCGCATCGCCGAGCCCGAACCAGCTCCCGCGTCCGATGATTGGCGCGGCCTCGTCGGCGAGTACGGACCGGACTACCAGACGATGTACGTCCTCGAGCGACACGGTACGCTCGAGCTCCTGGCAGATTGGTTCGTCCGCTACCCGCTGCAACCCGTGTCGGCCGTCGAGTTCCGCATGCCGGATCGGGGCGCGTACGCCGGCGAGCGCGTCACGTTCGCGCGCGCACCATCGGGTCGCGCCTCGACCCTCACGTTAGGCGGCGTCACGTACGCGCGCCGGGTGACGGGTCCGGAAGACGGATCGCAGTTCCGGATCACGCCCCTCAGACCGACCGCGGAGCTCCGCGCCGAGGCGCTCGCCGCGCAACCACCGCACGAAGCCGGGACGTTCCGCACCGCGGATCTCGTCGAGCTCGTCCGACTCGACTCCACGATCAAGCTCGACATCCGCTACGCCACGTCCAACAACTTCATGGGCACGCCGCTCTACGAGGAAGCGCGCGCCTTCATGCAGCGTCCAGCCGCCGAAGCCGTCGTGCGCGCCAGTGCGTGGCTGCGCACCCGTGGCTACGGGCTGCTCATCCACGATGCCTACCGTCCGTGGTTCGTGACCAAGATGTTCTGGGACGCGACGCCCGACGACAAGAAGATGTTCGTCGCCGATCCATCGAGCGGCTCGAAGCACAACCGGGGTTGTGCTGTAGATCTGACGCTGTATGATCTCGCGACGGGCCAGCCGGTGACGATGACCGGCGGCTACGACGAGATGACGGATCGCAGCTACCCCGACTACCCCGGCGGCACGTCGCGCCAGCGCTGGCTGCGGGCGCTCCTCCGCCAGGCGATGGACATGCAAGGCTTCACCGTCGACAAAGAAGAATGGTGGCACTTCGACTACAAGGATTGGCGCGATTACGGGATCGGCAACGTGCCGTTCGACCGCATCGCGTCCGGCGCCTAACGGACAGGTTCACCGTGAACGGATCACTCGCCATGCGACGCGCCCTGCTCGCGCTCTCCGCCGCGCTCGCTGCCTGCACCTCGGCCGGCGGCGCGCCTGCCCTGACGCCCGCCTCGCTCGAGGGACCGTACGACCTCGTGATCGAAGGCGGCCGCGTCGTGGACGGCACCGGCAACGCGTGGTTCTACGGCGACGTCGCGGTCGCCGGTGAGCGGATCGCGCGCGTCGCGCCCGCGGGGATGCTCGCGCACGCGAAGGCCAAGCGCCGCATCGATGCGCACGGCATGGTCGTCGCGCCCGGATTCATCGACATTCAGGCGCAGTCGGTGCCCGAACTGGTGAATGGCGACAGCCGCGTGATCAGCATGACCACGCAAGGCGTCACCACGATGATCTTCGGCGAGGGCGAGACGCCCGCGCCGACGAACAACAAGGTGATCCCGATGTACGCCGACGCCGACGGCGCCGACAGCACCGAACAACGGATCATGGCCGGCTTCCAGGGGCCGCACGGCTACGGCAACTGGCTCGAGGAAATGCAGCAACACAAGGCGTCCGTCAATTTCGGCTCGTTCATCGGCGCCGCCACCGTGCGCGCGTATGCCAAGGGGATGGCCGAGGGTCCGGCGACGCCGGCGGAGCTGGACACGATGCGCGCAGTGGTTAGGCGGGCGATGCAGGACGGCGCCTTCGGCGTCGGCAGCGCCCTGATCTATCCGCCCGGCAGCTACGCCTCCACACAGGAGCTCGTGGAAGAAGCGAAAGCCATGGCGCCATACGGGGGCGTCTACATCACGCACATGCGCTCCGAGGGCGATCGCCTGCTCGAAGCCGTCGACGAAGCGCTCACGATCGGGCGCGAGGGCGGCGTGCCGGTCGAGATCTACCACCTCAAAGCGGCGGGTGTCAGCAACTGGCCCAAGGCGAAGCAGGTGGTGGCCAAGATCGACTCGGCCCGCGCCGCCGGTCAGGATGTCGCCGCCGACCAGTACGCCTACACCGCGGGGGCCAACGGCTTCTCGTCGTGCATTCCGCCGTGGGCGCACGCCGACGGCAAGCTGCTCGAACGGTTAGGCGACCCGACGACGCGCGCGAAAATCAAATCCGACATGGTGCAGGTCGAGAGCAGCTGGGAGAACCTGTGCCTCGGCGCCACGCCGGCCAACGTCGAAGTGCTCGGATTCCACGAAGACTCCCTCAAGCAATTCGAGGGCAAGCGCCTCTCGGACATCGCGCAGGCGCTGCACACGGATTGGGCCGATGCGGTGATCAACCTGACCATCGCCGAGCACAACCGCCTCGGCCAAATCCTGTTCATTGCATCCGATTCCAATGTCGCGATGCAAATTCAGCAGCCGTGGATGAAATTCGGGACCGACGCCGAGGGACTCGACCCCGACAGCGCGCAAGGCATGACCCACCCGCGCTCCTACGGGAATTACCCGCGTGTGTTAGGCCGCTTCGTGCGCGAGCAGCACATCCTGCGGCTCGAAGATGCGATCCGGAAGATGACGTGGGCCGTGGCCGAGCGTCTCTCGATCCACGACCGCGGCATGCTGCACGAGGGCATGCATGCGGACATCGTGGTATTCGACCCGAACACGATCATCGACCGCGCCACCTACGAGAACCCGCACCAGCTCTCGGTGGGCATGCAGCACGTGTTCGTGAACGGCGTCGAAGTGGTGACCGACGGCAAGTCCACGGGCGCCAAGCCTGGTGAGATCGTGCGCGGCCCGGGATATGTCTCGCGCTAGGGAAGCGCTCGCTTACGCTCGCTGGGGCAAGCGCTGCGCTGGCTGTTAGGCGAGCGCTTCCATCGTAGTTAGGCGAGCGCCTTCGACGCCACCCGCGCCGTCTCGGCCAGCACTGCAGCGCCGACGAACAAGCTTTCCTCCGCCGGATAGAACCGCGCCGAGTGCGCGGGGATCGGCTCGCCGCCCTCCTCGCGCGCGCCGATGCGCAAGAAGCAGCCCGGGATGCGCTCCATGTA
>DASYXE010000398.1:0-7517 GCA_035935375.1 Gemmatimonadaceae bacterium
CAAAGCGTACGCGATGACGGGCTGGCGCATCGGTTGGGCCATCGCCCCGCGCGCGGTTGCGCACGCGATGGGTGCGCTGCAGTCGCACACCACGTCTAACGCAGCCGCCGTATCGCAGTACGCGGCGCTGGCGGCGCTCACCAATCGGGAGGCGGCCGATGCGTCCATCGCGCACATGGTCGGCGAATTCGAGCGGCGACGGGATGCGGCGCTCGCCATGTTGGCGGGCGAGCCGGGCATCGGCGTCATTCCGCCGGACGGCGCATTCTATTTGTTCCTCGACGTGAGCGCGACGCGGGGCGACTCGCGCGCGGGTGCGGGCGGCGCCTTCGCACAGCATTTGCTCGAGCGACACGACGTGGCCGTCGTTCCTGGTGCAGCGTTTTACACACCGGACTGGGTGCGCCTCTCGTACGCCGCGCCGCTAGATCAAGTCGTGACAGGCGTGCAGCGCACGGTGGCTGCATTTCGTGAAATGATTTCGTGACGCTGCGCAATCGAATGGTCCTCTGGTGACGGCGCGAGGAGGCGATATCTTAGCCGGAGAGACGCGCCCGACCGCTGCTTGGCGGAGCGTGAGTGCGGGCCGTCGCTAACGCCTGCGTAGGAGGCCGCGTGAACGTCACCGTGCAGATCGAACCAGCGACCGACATTCCGTCGGCTGTGGAGTATCGCTGGGATACGGACACCGCGATTCTCACCGCGAGCCTCGCCGACAACGCGTACGCCGACGGGGCATCGGGCTCGGTCGAGCTCGCCGGTTCCGATGGCTCCTGGGTGATCCTCGATGTGAGAGGCGGTCGCATTCACGGCGTCGAAGTCGCCGTGTGGCCCGACGTCAAAAAATTGAGCGCGTTGCGCGTGCCCGCTGATACGGCGCGCGGCCGGCTTGTCGTTCCGTCGGCAGGCTCGAAGGGCGGTGTCGCGATGATGCAGATGGACACCACGCTCATCGCGGAATCCGATCAATCCGAGCAAACCATCCACTTCCGACTCGGCGCAGGCCGACACGCGCGCACGGTGTGCATCGCGCGCGATATTCTGGTCGACCTCGACGACAGCGATACCATTCGCGGCATCTGGCTTCTCAACGTGCCACCGTTCCCCGGCGACGAATGATCACGACGATCGTGCTCATCAAGTGCGATCCCAAAGAGATCCCACATTGCGCGACACGACTCGCCGGCATTGACGGTGTATCCGAGGTCTACTCGGTGTCCGGCGAATGGGATCTCGTAGCCATCGTCCGCGTGCCCGAGTACGAGCGCATCGCGCAAGTCGTGACCGAGGAGTTTGCGAAAGTGCCGGGCATCGATCGCACGCAGACGCTCACGGCGTTCAGGGCGTACTCGAAGCGCGACGTGGAGAGCGCGTTTGGAGAGTGAAAGGCGGACACACCCGACAAAGCCGGATAGATCGACTCGGATTGTGTTGAACTCGCTGGACGGCGAGACGAGAGAAAATTAAGCACTCTCGCCAGTGTCCGGCCGTGTCCGGCCTTGTCCGCCCTCAGTCCAGACACCACTTCGTTCGCGTCCGATACACCTCATCCCACTTCCCGTCCTTCCACGAGAGAACGGACAGGAACGTATCGCCGCCGAACAGCCAACCCTCGAGGAAAATCTCGTCCACTCCATCGCCGTTGACGTCGAGGTGGTCGAAGTAGCGACGGAAGCTGGAGCTCGCGAGCGGGCCCTGCACGCGGTGCGTGTAGGTCGTGTGGTATTCGGTCGCAGCGGAGTCGCGGTCGGCAATCACGATGAGATGCGTCGTCGTCTCCTGCGTCGACGCGGGATTCTCGGCCGCGGGATCGATGAACGCGGCGATGATCGTCGGCCAGGGACCGTTGCCGCTCGGGAATGCAACGGCGCGGAAATCGAGCGAATCGAGCGTCTCCTTCTTGATGCCGACCGTCTGCGCCGCCTGCACCCCAATCCCTCGTGCAATGCGCTCGACCTCGGCGCTCGGCATCGCCTTGGTGCTGCGCTGGTGACCTAACGCGGCCGTAGAAGCGAGATACTCGACAGTAAAGGTGGGCTTGGGACCCTGTCCCTCCATGCGCACCGCCGCCATCGGCGTCAGCAGCTGACAGCCGGGCAGTGAATAGAGTGCGTCGTCGCTCTGCCACATGCCGCGCCGAATCTGGACTGTCCCCTTGGCGCGTCCGTCCTCGTACAGCGAGTACGACTTCGAGCTCCGCAGGTATTCGGCGTCCAGTTCTCGCCACCCGGTCGAGTCGAGCACGATCTGCTGCAGCGAATCGTGCTCGATGGTCGCGATCGGGATCATGCGCGGATCGTTCGCGTCGCCGAACACCTCGAACAGCAAGGCGGGATGCGAATGGAGGTCGAGATGCGGGCCGGATGACCCACTGTGCGTCGCCGGGCCGCTGCGCCCCGAAGCGTGCGCTTTGCCGCAGGCGGATGCGACCAGCACAAGGGCCGCGATCCGTACCGATTGTCTCACCAGACGCACGATGGAGATGTTCACTTGGGCGGGGATCCCGCGGTTGGACGCGCGGGTCTCGGTTGTGCAGACTGACGACGGTGCCGCATTCGCCGGCGCGGAATGGCGCCAGCGGCTATGCTGATGGACGCGGAGCGCCGGCTTCGTGCAACCGGAGAGGACGGGTGCTCCGTAGGGCGGATGGCCAAATCGAGAGGGGCAACGGAGCAAACGGCCGTCCAACGGTGTACGTATCGGCTGTCTATCAACCGGTCTTTACATGTCCTTTGCGGGGCGCGGCTGGCCGCGTGTTCCTTCTGTTGGGCAGACGACGTCGCGCCTCAGCCTCGTCGCGCTCGGTCTGGCGTGCTTCCTGACTCCGGGAGTCGCGCGCGGCCAGACATCGAACATCGTGCTCCGCATCAAGCCCAAGGTGGGCGACACCCTGTTCACGCGGTTCGAGCAGGACGTGTCGATGAAGGGCACCCTGCACATTCACGGCAGCGACACTACGATGACGATGCACACGTCGCTGCTGCTGCTGTCGCGCGTACTGGTCCAGGGCAGCGACGAAACCGGCACCACCATCACCACCATCACCGACTCGGTCTCGCTCATTTCGGACGGACAGCCGGCCGAGCCCGAAGAGATTCGGCGCGCGATGGAGGGACAACGGGTGCGATTGCACATTGCTCCCGACGGATCGGCCGCCGTGATCGAGGTTCCGCCGCAGCTCTCGGCCGACATTCGGGCGGTGGTGTCGGGCATGCCGGCCACGCTCCCCGACCGGCCCGTGACGGTGAAGCAGAGCTGGCAGCGCGTGACGTCGCTGCCGGTGGTGGGCGATGCGAACAAGGGCTACGCAGCGGTGCTCCGCGCCACCTATCGCTTGGACTCGCTCTCCAGCGATGGGATGCTCGCCTTTGTCTCCATGCACGGCACCATCACGCGCGATCCGGGTTCGCGTCCGCTCGCCAACGGGTTGCGGGTGAGCTCTTCGGGTACGGTGACAGGGATGCTCTGCGTCGACAGGCGGCGCGGTTGGTGGATCGATGCCCGAGCGACGATCGGTCTCGTGTCGACGCTCATTCCGACCGCCACCGCCACGGCGACGCCCGTCCGGATGCAGACCGACATCACGCAACACATGCACACGGCGGCCGTGCACTGAACGCGTCGTTCGGCTAGTCGCCTCTTCGCCTAAGCGGTAGTTTGCGGAGTGCGCCTCGTCCATCTGGCCGACTTACACCTCGGCTTCCGGCAGTACCACCGGCTCACGCCCGAGGGGATCAACCAGCGCGAGGCGGACATCGCACTGGTATTCCGTCGTGCGATGGAGCGCGTGATTGCGTTGCGGCCGGACGTGGTGCTGATCGTGGGCGACGTATTCCACTCCGTGCGTCCGATGAACGCCGCGATCATCGAGGCGTTCACGCAACTGCAGAAACTCAGGCTGGCGCTGCCGGATACCGAGGTCGTGATCGTCGCGGGCAATCACGATCGGCCGCGCGCCACGGAGACGGGCAGCATCCTCGAGCTGTTCACGCGCATCGACGATCGCGTACACGTTGTTGCCGGCGGATACAAATCGATTCGCCTCGAATCGCACGACGTGTCGGTGTTCGCGGTTCCCGACCTTCCGGCCGGTGCACCGGTGCCGGAATTCGAGCCGGATCCGACCACGCGATACAACGTCGTGGCGATGCATGGTGAAGTGGAAGGCATGCTTCCGCCTAACTTGGTCTACCCCGATCGCCCGTCGCGGCCTGTGCCGGTGGAGACGGTCGGTCCTGATCGATGGACCTACGTGGCGCTGGGGCACTACCACGTACATAAAAAGATGGCCCCGAATATGTACTATTGCGGGTCCCTCGAGTATCTGCCGCCCAACATGTGGAGCGAGATGCACGAGGAGCGCGCGACGGGCGTGCCGGGGAAGGGGTTCATCGAGTACGATCTGGACGCGGGCACGCATCGCTTTCACGCGATCGCCGGTGCGCGGCGGTTGGCCGAGCTCGCGCCGATCATGGCGCGCGGCCTGACGGCAGCGGACGTGGATGCGGCGATCCGCGAGCGCATCGGGTCGTGCGAGGGCGGGATCGACGATCGGGTCGTCCGCCTCGTGCTGCGTGAAATCCCGCGGCACGTGGTGCGCGAGCTGGACCACCGCGCGCTCCGCGAGTACAAGCGCCGCGCGCTGCACTTCCACCTCGACGCGCGCAAGCCGGACACTGTGCGCCTTACGCTGGCTCCGGCCGGCGGCCGCCGGGCGACGCTGCGCGAGATGGTGGAGACGTACCTGTCGCGCCGGCCGATCGAGGCCGACCTGGACCGCGCGGCGCTCGTCTCGTTAGGCCTGGAGTATCTCGATGCCGCCGACGCGGCGTCGGAACAAGCCGTGGGGCCGGTGGCCGGCCCCGCGGCCGACGGACCGCCGTAGTGCGCCTCAACCGCATCGCGCTCTCGAACTTCCGCCAACACGCGGACACCCGGATCGATTTCGACGCCGGCCTCACCGGCATCATCGGGCCGAACGGTTCGGGCAAGACGACGATCCTCGAGGCGCTGGCGTGGGCGATCTACGGCAACACCGCGGCGCGTGGGACGCGCGAGTCCATCCGCTTCAACCGCGCCGCGGCGCGCGCCACCGTGCGCGTCGAGCTCGACTTCGAGCTGGCCGGCCACCGCTACCGCGTCGTCCGTGGCCTGACGAACGCCGAGCTCTATCTGGATGGCGCGGCGACGCCGATTGCCAATTCGATCAGCGGCGTCACCGACATCCTCACGCGCAAGTTAGGCATGACGCGCGAGGAGTTCTTCAACACGTACTTCACGGGCCAGAAGGATCTGAGCGTGATGGCGGCCATGAAACCGGCCGAGCGCGCGCAGTTCCTGTCCCACGTGTTGGGGTACGAGCGGTTGCGCGACGCGCAGAAGATTCTGCGCACGCATCTCACGGAGCTGCGCTCGCAGATCACCGGCATCCAGCAGGGCATGCCGGACGCCGAGCTGGTAGGCAAGCAGCTCGACGATGCGCGCCGGCGCCTGGCGTCGACCGCGCGCGCCACGCAAGCGGCGCGCGATGCACGCGCCCGTGCGCAGGCCGTCCTCGATCGCGTGACGCCCAAGTGGGAGCTCGTGCAGCGCGAGCGCGAAGCGCTGCAGGCGCTGCTCGCCGAGCTCCGCGGAGCCGAAGGCGAAGAGGCGGGACTGGCGCGCGACGCCGACCGTTTGGCGCGCGAGTTAGGCGGCATCGCCGCCGCCAAGGCCGAGCGCGACGCCCTCGCCACCGAGCTCATCCCGTATGCCGCGCTGCACGCCGAGTTCCAGCACCTCGAGGTGCTGGCGCGCGAAGACGGCCGACGCCAATCGTTGGTTGCGTCGCGCACGATGCTCGAAGACGAGTTGGCCAAGCTGCACGAGCGCAGCGCCCGGCTCGACACCGCGCCGCGCCTCGAGGAGGAAGCGACCGTCGCGCTGCACGAGAAGCGCGCGTCGCTCGAGGAGCTGGATGGCAAAGTGGAAGCGCGCCGCACCGAGTGGGTGCGCGACCGGCAGGAGGCGGAGACCAAGCGTCAGGCCCTGCGGGACCAATACGCGGAGCTCAAGCAGCAGCGTGACCGGCTGGCCGCCGCAGGCGAAGACGGCGCGTGTCCCACGTGTGCGCGGCCACTCAAGGGCACGATTCGCACCGTGCTCGAGCTGCTCGATAGCCAGCTCGAGACGGTGCTCGTCGACGGAAATTATTACAAGGGCCGGATGGAGCAGTTGCTGGAGATGCCCCCCGACCTGCGCGAGCTGGATGAGCGGCGCCGCGTGGTGGCGGACGACGTCAAGGCGCTCGAGCGGCGGCTGTTCAAGGTGCAGCACGCGGTGCAGGAGCTGGCTCAGTTAGGCGGCGAGATCGCGGCCAAGAGCGATCGCGTGGCGGCGCTATCGAGCGAGCTCGAGACGATCCCCGCCGGCTACGATGCGGCGCGCCACGATCTCGTGCGCCGCGAGCTCGACCGCCTCATGCCCCTCGACGCCAAGGCGACTCGGCTCGGCGCGCAGATCGAGCGCGAGCCGGCGCTGCTCCGCGAGCGCGCCCAACTTCGCGACGCCGAGGCGGCGCTGCGCGCGCGCGTCACGGATCTGCGTGCGCGACAGGCCGCGCTGTCGGTGTCGGAGCATCAGTACGCGGCGCTGCGCGAGGAGCACGCCAAAGCGACCGACGAGATGCACGCCGCGGGGCTCGCGGCGGCCACGGCCGAGAGCGAGCTGGCGTCCGCCGAAGTGGCCGAAGCGCAGGCGCGCCGCGCCGCGGCCGAGCTCGCGGAGCGCCAGCGTTTGTTAGACGAGCTCTCCGTCCGCAAGCGGCTGCACGAAGAGCTGGACCGCGCGTACACGGACCTGCGCAACGATCTCAACTTCCAGCTGCGCCCCGAGCTGTCCGAGCTGGCGAGCGGATTCCTCACCGATCTCACCGCCGGCCGCTACACCGAGCTCGAGCTCGATGACGCATACAACGTCGTCGTGCTCGAGGACGCCGTGCCGAAACCCGTGATCTCGGGCGGCGAAGAGGATCTCGCCAACCTCGTGCTGCGGCTCGCCATCTCGCAGATGATCGCCGAGCGCTCGGGGCAGCCGTTCTCGCTGCTCGTGCTCGACGAGATCTTCGGCTCGCTCGACGATGCGCACCGCGCGAGTGTGTTGGAGGTGCTGCGCGGACTGCACGACCGCTTCGAGCAGGTGATTCTCATCACGCACATCGAGTCGGTGCGCGACATGCTCGACCAGGTGGTGACCGTGCGGTACGACGCGGCGACCGGCGCGTCGCTCGCGAAGCGCGATGATCGCCAGGCGCTCGAGTTAGGCGATCTCAAGGCGCCGGAGCTCGCGGGCGCCGGAGCGGGGGACTGATGGCCGTCGCGCGGTCGTGGCGCACGGGGCACCATCCCGACGGCCCGCAACGGGCGCGGGTGGAGGACATCCCCGCGCTCAACCAGGTCTTCAGCGACAGCTTCACCGAGCGCTATCGCCGCGACGGCATGGTGGGCGTCCGCGTGCCGTACCTGAATCCGCTGATCTGG
>DASYXE010000399.1:0-2910 GCA_035935375.1 Gemmatimonadaceae bacterium
GACCACTTCCCCGATCTCTCGCTCACCTTCGTCAAACTGCTCGGCCCGGGCGTGTACGCGGTCACGTCGCCGAACGGCGCCGACGCCGGACACTTTGGCCTCGCCGTCTCGGACTACACGCATTCCACGGCGCCTAACCGACGATACGCGGACCTGGTCATGCAGCGGCTGGCGAAGGCGGCGGTGGCCAACGCGCCCGCCCCGTACGATGATGCCACGCTCGACGCGCTCGCCCAGCATTGCACCGAACGCGAGGACGCCGCGCGCAAAGTCGAGCGGCTCGCCCGCAAGCAGGCCGCTGCCGTGATGCTCGCGGGGCGCATCGGCGAGACCTTCGACGCCATTGTCACCGGCGCAAACCCCAAGGGCACCTTCGTGCGCCTCGTGCATCCACCGGCGGAAGGAATGGTCGTGAATCCGCCGCCGCACATCGACGTCGGCGATCGCGTGCGCGCGCAGCTCGTCGCGACGCGCCCCGACCCCGGTTACATCGATTTTCGCATCGCCAAACACTGATTCCGCCGCGCGCTCGACCGTCCTTCGCAAGGGACATCGCACGTATCCCCTGAACGACAAGAGGAGTTAGGCAAGGGGCCGCGCGGCCGGTCCGCGCGCGTAGCCAACCGCTTGATTCGACGCGAGATGGCGCGCTGGCACGCGCCGCCCGGCACGGAGCCCCAATCGGGAATGGTCGTTGCCCGAGTGAGGTGTGGCAGTGGTCTCATGCCATGCAGCATCCGAAACCGGAGATACCTATGCGTTACCTTGCGTCGACGTTTGGCGCGCTGTTGGCCTTCACGGCCGCGGTCCCGTTGCACGCGGACCCGCCGGCGCGCGTTGCGCGTGTGAGCTACATCGAAGGCGCTGTCTCGCTCCGCCCGTCAACGGCGGATGATTGGGTTCAGGCGTCCGTCAACTATCCCATGACGTCCGGCGACAACATCTGGACCGACCAGAGCTCGCGCGCCGAGCTGCACGTCGGCTCGACGGCCTTGCAGCTGGGTCCGCAGACCGCGCTCGGCTGGACCGATCTGGACGACACGCACTTCCAAGCGCGTCTGGACCAGGGCGACGTCGAGATTCGCATCCGCGAGCTGTACGACAACGACGCCGTGGAGCTCGACACGCCTAACGGAGTGGTCACGTTCTCGCAGCCCGGCCAATACCGCGTCGACGTCTCGGCCGATGGACAGACGAGCGTCGTCACGGTGCGCGGCGGTCTGGCGAACGTCGCCACCACCTCGCAGTCGTTCAGCGTCCAGGCCGGCCAGAGTGCAACCATCACCGGCACCAACAACGCGACGTACGACCTCGCGTCCGCGCCGGCGTACGACGATCTCGACTCGTGGAGCCAGGCGCGCGATGCGCGCGAGGATGCGTCGGTGTCGCGTCAATACGTCTCCACCGAGATGACCGGCTACGAGGATCTCGACGCGTACGGCACGTGGCAGTCCACACCGCTCTATGGCGAGGTGTGGGTGCCCGCGCGCGTTCGCTCGGGTTGGGCGCCCTACCGGTACGGCCACTGGGCGTTCGTGCAGCCCTGGGGCTGGACGTGGATCGACGACGCGCCGTGGGGGTTCGCGCCGTTCCACTATGGTCGATGGGCGTACTATAGCGGCAGCTGGGTGTGGGTCCCCGGCGCGATCATCGAGCGTCCCGTCTATGCGCCTGCGTTAGTCGCGTTCGTGGGCGGCCCGAACTTCTTCGCATCGCTCCGCTTCGGCGGCGACGGCGGCGTGGCCTGGTTCCCGCTGGCGCCGGGTGAAGTGTACGTCCCGTCGTACCGCGTCAGTGACGGCTACGTGCGCAACGTGAACATCACCAATGTGCACGTCACGAACATCAACGTCCGCAACATCAACGTGACGAACATCCATTACGTGAACGAGCGCGTCGATGGCGGCATCACCGCCGTGCCGCGGCGCGCGTTCGAGGGCGCGCAGCCGATCGCGCGCTTCGCCACCGTCGTGTCGCCGCGCGATGCGCTCACCGGCACCGTGGTCGGTCACACCGCGCTTGTCGCACCGACGCCGGCCAGTCGGTTAGGCCGTGCGCCCGGTGACGCCCGGCTCACCGTGCGGCCGCCCGCGGAGGCGTTCACGCGCCCCATCGTGACGCGTACCAATCAGCACGTCGTGGCGCGCACGCCGGCCACCGTTGTTCGTCCCGAACCGGCACGCGTCCCTGTGACCATTTCCCGGCCGGCCACGCCGTCCATCGACAACCACGCCATGCGCGCGGCGCCAGTGACGGCCGCGCCCACCGGCCGCCGCGTCGAGACGCCGGTCGTTGCCCAGCCTGCTCGTCCATCGCCGGTGGTTGCTCAGCCGGCACGGCCGCTACCGATGACGGCACGGCCGGCGCCGATGACGGCGCGGCCGGTTCAATCGGAGCCCGCGGTTGCGCGTCCGGGCATCATCGCCGTGACGCCGCAGCAGCGGAACAACCCGGACACGCGCGTCGGCATGCGGCCGCCAGTTGCTACGGCGCCGACTCGGGTCGCACGTCCCGAGCCCGCGACCAGATCGCGCGTCGTCCCTGAGCCGCGCGTCGTGCACGAGGCACAACCGCGCGAGGTGCAACAACCCAGAGTGCAGGCGCCACGCGCGGTGCAACCGCGCGAGGTACAGGCGCCGCGCGACGTGCAACCGCGCGAGGTGCAATCGCACGAGCGCGTGAGCGCGCCCAAACAGGACCGGGCGCAGGACACGCGTCGACGCCCGTCCGATCGGCCGGCGAACTAGTGAGGTGCATCAGACATTATGAGAGTGGAGATGGGGAATGGGGAAGCGCTCGCTGTCGCTCGCTTGGGGAAGCGCTGCGCTGCGGGAAGCGGCGGCGACGCCGCCTGAGGGGTGGAGGGACATCAGTTGTCTCTGGGTGGAGAGTCTCGAATCGCCGAGGCTC
>DASYXE010000400.1:0-2216 GCA_035935375.1 Gemmatimonadaceae bacterium
CACGCCGGTGACGGTGACGAGACCCACCACGCGCGGATCCTTCACGCCTTCGGTGAGAAAGCGCGCGACCACCTCGCGGATTCCTTCGGCGACGCGGTCGGCGCGGCGATGATCGGGGCTCATATGCGGTAGACGGCTGGCGATGGATGCGCGCGACTCAGAAGAACGCGCGCACGGAATCGATGACGCGGCACCCGGCGGCGGTGCCGACGACGCGGTCGATCGTCGACAACACCGACTCGGCGTGCCGGCGGTCCGACGAGACGACGCAGGCGGTGAGCTCGGCGCGCTGCCACGCATCGTGGTGGCCGGTCTCGGCCACCGACACGTTGTACTCGTTGTGCAGCCGGGCTTTGATGCGCGAGAGCACGGACCGCTTCTCCTTGAGCGAGTGCGCGGCTGGCACGTGCAAGTCCCACGAGATGGACGCGATCGTCATGAGCGTGCGTCAGAGCGTTCGCGCGACTTCCTCCTTCCGGTAGCACTCGATCACGTCGCCGACCTTGAGGTCGTTGAAGTGCTCGATGCCGATGCCGCACTCGAAACCTTCGCGCACCTCGCGGACGTCGTCCTTGAAGCGGCGCAGCGACGCGATGGTCCCGTCGTAGATCTCGACCGCATCGCGCACGACGCGTACGCGGCCCTGGCGCGTAATGAGTCCGCTGCGCACGGAGCAGCCGGCGACGACGCCGATGCGCGGCACGCGGAACAGCTGCCGCACTTCGGCTTCGCCTAACGTAACCTCGCGCTCCTCGGGCCGGAGCATGCCGGAGAGCGCCGCGCGCACGTCGTCCACCGCTTCGTAAATGACGCGGTAGAGCTTGAGGTCCACGCCCTCGCGCTCGGCCGCGGCGCGCGCGTTGTTGTCCGGCCTGACGTGGAAGCCGATGATGATCGCGCCCGAGGCCTTGGCGAGCAGGATATCGCTTTCGGTGATGGCGCCGACGCCGCGGTGCACCACTTCCACCTTCACCTCGGCGTTGGACAGCTGGCCTAACGCGTCGGCGAGCGCTTCGGCCGGACCGCCCTGGTCCGCCTTGATGACCCGCGGCAGCGTGCGCACGAGGCCGGCCGCCGCCTGCGACATGAAATCCTCGAGCGAGACCGCGACGCGCGACGTGCGGCGGCTCTTCGCCTCGCGGTCGAGGCGCTGGCGCCGCTGCGCGATGTCGCGCGCGGCCGTCGCGTCCTCGACGACGAGCAACTGGTCGCCCGCCATCGGCACGCCCTCGATGCCCAACACCTGCACCGGGATCGCCGGACCGGCGGACGGCACGATCTTGCCGCGCTCGTCGAACAACGCGCGCACGCGGCCCGAGTACATGCCGCAGATGAAGTCCTCGCCGACGCGCAGCGTGCCCTGCTGCACGAGGAGCGTGGCCACCGGACCCTTGCCTGGATCCAGCTGCGCCTCGACCACGGTGCCGATCGCCTTGCGGCTGGGGTTCGCCTTGAGGTCGAGGATCTCCGCCTGCAGCAGCACCTGCTCGAGCAGCTCGTTGACGTTCGTGCCTTTCTTCGCCGAGATCGGCGTGGCGAGCGTGCTGCCGCCGAACTCCTCGAGCACGACGCCGTGCTGCAGCAGGTCCTGCTTCACCTTCTGCACGTTGGCGCTCGGCAAATCGATCTTGTTGATGGCCACGACTAACGGAACGCCGGCGTTCTTGGCGTGCGAGATCGCCTCGATGGTCTGCGGCATCACCTGGTCATCGGCGGCCACGACGAGCACGACGATGTCGGTGACTTGCGCGCCGCGCGCACGCATGGCGGTGAACGCCTCGTGGCCCGGCGTGTCGAGGAACGTGATCTGCCGTCCGCTCGGCAGGGACACGTGATACGCACCGATGTGCTGGGTGATCCCGCCGGCTTCGCCCGCGACGACGTTGGCCTTGCGGATGTAGTCGAGCAGCGACGTTTTGCCGTGGTCGACGTGGCCCATGATGGTGACGACCGGCGGACGCGGCGCCAGATTCTCCGGCGATTCCTCCACCGCTTCGTCGGCGGCGGCATACTCCGCTTCGCGCACGGCCTGGAAGCCGAACTCGCCGGCGATCAACTCGATCTGATCGAAGTCGAGCCGCTGGTTGATCGTGACCATGAGTCCCAGGTTCTTGAGCGCGAACGTCACGATTTGCGTGGGCGGAATCTTGAGGATCGACGCCAGCTCGCTGACCGTGATGAACTCGTTCACGTGGACCGTGGTGCGCTCGCGCTCG
>DASYXE010000401.1:0-3496 GCA_035935375.1 Gemmatimonadaceae bacterium
CTCGAGGAGAAGCCTGACCTGGGCGCCATCTTGCAGCGGCTGGCGGTCGTTCTCGCCCAAGGTCAGGATCCCGCAGAAGAGACCTCGACCTAGGCCGGCGACGTCACTTTCTCGCCGCGCTTCGGCAACACCCAGCCCGGCCTCACGAAGTGACACGTGTAACCGTTGGGGATGCGCTCCAGATAATCCTGGTGCTCGGGCTCGGCTTCCCAGAATGGGCCCGCGGGCACGACTTCGGTGACCACTTTGCCCGACCACAATCCCGACGCATCGACGTCGGCAATCGTGTCGCGCGCAACGCGCTCCTGCTCGGGCGTCGTGTAGAAAATCGCCGAGCGATAGCTGGGGCCGGTGTCGTTGCCCTGCCGGTTGCGCGTGGTCGGGTCGTGGATCTGGAAAAAGAACTCGAGCAGCTTGCGGAAGCTCGTCTTGGCGGGATCGAAGACGATCTCCACCGCTTCGGCATGCGTGCCGTGGTTGCGATAGGTGGCGTTGGGCACGTCGCCGCCCGAGTAGCCGACCCGCGTCGAGATGACGCCGGGCTGCCGGCGGATCAGTTGCTGCACACCCCAAAAGCAGCCTCCTGCGAGGACTGCGCGCTCGGTATTGGCCATCTCGCCCGCGTTTGTCATGGTTGTCGCCTCCTCCGCTCACCGTAACCCGCGCGGAGGGTCAATTCAAGATATGAAGGCGGACAAGACCAGACACAAACGGATCGACTCTGCGCCGGACGCATGAGCGTTCGTAGCAAGCGAGATTCACGAACACGGCGGGGTGAAGACTACCGGAGGCTTGGCGCCATAGGTCCGGCCGTGTCCGGCTGTGTCCGGCCGTGTCCGGCCGTGACCGCTCTTTTCTGTCAATCGGCGCGCAGCGCTTCATTTGGGTCGACGCGCGCCGCGCGCATAGCCGGAATCGCGCAGGCGAGACACGTCACCGCGGCCAGGACGCCGATCACGGCGGCGATCACGACCGGGTCGCGCGCCGACTCGTCGAACAGCAGCGGCGCGAGCCACCGGCTCGCGATGAGCGCGATCGCGATACCGATCGCCAGTCCCACGCCGCCCAGTCGCAGGCCATCGCCCAGCACCAGCCGCGCGACGTTCGCGATCCGCGCGCCGAGCGCGATGCGGATCCCGATCTCGTGCGTGCGCTGCGCCACGTTGTACGCGATGACGCTGTAGATTCCGATCGCGGCCAGCACGAGCGCCAGAATGCCTAACGCCGAGAACATGGTGGCGCCGATCCGCCAGGACTGCTCGGCAGCCCCGACGATCCGGCCGAATGGTATCAGCACCACGTACGAGACACCCGGCATCACGGCCTGCAGACGCCGCCGAACGATATCGAGATAGTCGGTGCTCCGGCCACGCACGCGCACGTACAGTCCGTAGGTCGCGCGATCGGCCTGTGCCGCCGCGATGTAGTAGCTCGCGTCCGCCTGGTGCGAGATCTGTCGCAACACGACGTTCTCCGACACGCCCACGACGGTCGAGCACGTCGGCGAATTGACCTTCACGCATTTGCCTAACGGATTCTGCCCCGGCCACAAGCGGCGCGCCATCTCGGCGCTCACGACGATCGCGAGCGGCGCGCCGGCGCGGTCGGTCGAATCGATCGCCCGGCCGGCCAGAATCCGGGTGCCCACCGTGCGAAAGTAGCCCGGCGACACGAGCTGGAGGTTGAAGGGACCGAGCCGTTGTGCCGAATCGATGCCCGGCACATCGATGCCCGCCCCCTCGAAGCTGTAGAACGGGGTGCTCACCATCTGCGTCGCGCCCTGGACGCCCGGCACTCCCGACGCCTCGTCCACGAGCCGCTGCATGAGACGCTGTTGCTCATCGATCGAGAGCTGCATGCCCCGCAGATTCACCTCGACCACGAGCGTGTGATCGACGTCGTAGCCTAACGGAAGGCCGCGCACGTTGGCGAAGCTGCGCACGAACAGGCCGGCCGCGACCAGGAGCGCCGCCGAGAGCGCGCCCTGCACGACGACGAGCGTGGTGCGCGCCCGCGACCGTTGGTACGTGCCCTCTCGCACCCCCGCCTTGAGCGCGGGCGCCAGATCGCCGCGCAAACCGAACAGCGCCGGCGCCATCGATGTGGCGAGTCCGACGAGGAGTGTGATCGCGGCGCAGAACGCGACCGTGCGCGCGTCCACCACCGCGCCGCTCACGCCGCCTCCACCCCCGTACAGATCGCGCAGGCCCCATGCGGTGATCCAGGCAATGCCTAACCCGATCAGGCCGCCGACGACGGCCAGCAGCACGCCCTCGGTCAACAGCTGCCCCACGAGGCGGCCGCGCCCTACGCCTAACGCCACCCGCAGCGCGATTTCCCGCCGGCGGCGGAACGCGCGCGCGAGCATCAGCCCCGCCACATTGGCGCCGGCGACGATGAGCGTCACAAGGGCGACCGCGCCAACCCAGAACGGCACCCGTCCCTGCGCGCCCGCATCGGGGGCTCTGAGCGACGGCGTCGGCGCGAGGATCGCCGCGGGCTTCGCCACCTCCACGGAACCGAGCGTCGGGTCCATGGCACGCTCCGCATTCCAGCTGCGCCGATACGCGCCGGTCAGGTCCGCCGTCGCCGCGGCGAGCGACACGCCGGACTTGCGACGCACGAGGATGCCCAGCCATCCCCAGTTGTAGTTGTCGGCAAACGTCGTCTTCCGCAGCCCGCCATACGCCGTCACGGGAATCCACGCGACGGCGTCGGCGCCATCGGCGATACCGGCAAATCCCTTCGGCGCGACACCGATGATCGTGTACGAGCCGCGATCGATCGCGATCTGGGATCCAAGCACATCGCGCCGACCACCGTAGTGCGCTTGCCAGTAGGGATAGCTGAGGACGGCGACACGCGCGCCTTGCGGCGCCCGATCCTCGGACGCCGAATAGAACCGGCCGAGCGCCGGCCTGATGTCGAAGAACGAGAAGAAACTCGCGCTCGCCCGACCCACGGGCATCTCGCTCGCATCCTGCCCAACGCCCACGGCCAGAATGCCAATCGAAAATGCCGCGGTCTGCGAGAACGACGAGGACCACTGTGTGAGGTCGACGTAGCGGCGATACTCGAAGGAGTTGTCGACTTCGTGCCGACCACGGAAGTCGTACGCGCGGTACACACGGCTCACCATGGACGGATCGTGCATCATCGGCGGCGGCCGGAACATCAGGCGATCGATCACACCGAAGATTCCGGCCGTCGCACCGATGCCGAGTCCCAAAGTGATGACGACGGCAAGCGTGAAGCCGGGCGCGAATCGCAGCGTGCGGATCGCGTAGCGGGCGTCCTGCGCCAGGGCATCGAGGACCGCGACGCCGCGTGCATCGCGGTCGTCCTCCTTGATCCGCTCGACGCCGCCTAACGCAATACGCGCGCGACGCTCCGCCTCGCGGCAGGGCACGCCCGCGCGCACGTATTTCTCCGCTTCTCGCTCGAGGTGAAAGCGCAACTCCTCGTCCAGCTCGCGCTCGACCGCCTCGCGCCGGAC
>DASYXE010000402.1:0-1662 GCA_035935375.1 Gemmatimonadaceae bacterium
CTCGTTAGGCGCAACGCGGTGGCAGCTCCTGCGCCAGCTGCTGACGGAGTCGTGTCTCCTGGCGTTCATGGGCGGCGCGGTGAGCCTGCTCGTGGCGTATTGGACGCTGCACCTCATTGCGAGCCTGCTGCCGAGCGATACGGCCACCACGTTGCATTTTGGGCTGCAGGGGTCGGCGATCGTGTTCGCCGCCCTGTTGTCGGTGGTCACCGGCGTCCTCTTCGGCATTTTCCCGGCACTGCACAGCACGCGGCCGGACCTCGCGACCACGATCCGTGCGGGCACGGGCAAGCACTCGGGCGCGCGCTCGGCGGCACGGTTCCGGTCGTCGTTAGTCACGGCGCAGATCGCGCTGTCGATGGCGCTGCTGATTTCGGCCGGGCTGTTCGTGAAGAGCTTGCGCAACGTGAGCCGGGTCGACTTGGGCATCCGCGTCGACAGCATGGTGACGTTGTCGATCGAGCCCGAGCTCAACGGCTACGACCACCCGCATTCTCGGCAGCTGTTCGCGCGGCTGCACGAGCAGTTGGCGGCGCTTCCCGGCGTGACCGATGTCACCGAGGCGCTCGTGCCGCTCCTCGCCGGCAACAACTGGGGCCAGGACGTGTCGGTAGAAGGCTTCAAGAAGGGGCCGGACACGGACGCGAATTCGCGCTACAACGAAGTGGGGCCCGGCTACTTCAAGACGGTGGGCATCTCGCTCATGAGCGGCCGCGAGTTCCTGGCGTCCGATGAAGTCGGCACACCCAAGGTCGCGATCGTGAATCAGGCGTTCGCCAAGAAGTTCGGGTTAGGCAGCGATGCCGTGGGCAAGCGGATGTCGGATGGTAGCGACACGCTCAACATGGAAATCGTCGGCCTCATCCGCGACGCCAAGTACAGCGAAGTGAAGCAGGACATTCCGCCGGTGTTCTTCGAGCCGACGCTCCAGGACACGAGCCTGGGCTTTTCGTACTTCTACGTGCGCACATCGCGCAGCACCCAACAGCTGCTCGGCGCGATTCCGCGCGTCGTGAAGTCGCTCGACCCGAATTTGCCGGTGGAGGGGCTCAAGACGATGACGCAGCAGGCGAAAGAGAACGTGTTCCTCGACCGGCTCATCAGCACGTTGTCGGCGGCGTTCGCGCTGTTGGCCACACTGCTCGCCGCGGTCGGCTTGTACGGCGTGCTCGCCTATTCCGTGGCCCAACGGACGCGCGAGATCGGCGTGCGCATGGCATTGGGCGCCGATGGCGGCAAGGTGCAGCTCATGGTGCTGCGGCAGGTGGCGCTCATGACGGTCATCGGCGGCGTCATCGGCATCGCCGGCGCCATAGCGTTAGGCCGTGCGGCGCAGTCGCTGCTCTTCGAGCTCAAGGGGCACGACCCGGCCGTGATGGTGGTGTCCGCCGTCGTCTTGTCGGCGGTGGCGCTGGCGTCCGGTTACATCCCGGCGCTCCGCGCATCTCGCATCGACCCGGTCCAAGCGCTGCGCTACGAGTAAGGGCGGTCGCGTCGTCGGCCGGCGAGCGCGAGCCCGCCGGGCCCGTTCGGCACGGCGTCCGGATCAGACCGCCGAGAAACAAACCATAGAGCTTGACCGGTTGTCTCACGCAGACAGCGCGGACGACCCGCGCTCCTGTGGAGACCTCGCCATGGCCAGCCTCAAGCTCGCGCTTCGAA
>DASYXE010000403.1:0-6561 GCA_035935375.1 Gemmatimonadaceae bacterium
TGGTCGCGATCGCAATCCGCGTCACCCCGTTTTCGTCCGATGACGTCCGCCGGCTCAGCAGCCCTTTCGGTCCGTAGAGGAAAATGGCAACCACGATCGTGACGACCAGCGTCAGCGCCGCGCGCCACACCACGGACGCCCAACCGGCGGGGCGCGAGTGGACAGGTGCCGGCACGTCGTTGCTCATCGGATCTCTCATGCTTGCCGCCCTCGTCTTGCGGTTGCATGGGTTAGGCAAGGCCAACCTGTGGCTCGACGAAGCGAACTCATGGTATGTCGCCCAGCTGCCATGGCCGAGCTTGTGGGCGAACCTCAGGGCCAGCCCGTTGGGCCCGCTCTATTTCGTCGCGCTCAAACTGTGGATGGGCGTGGCCGGCGCCTCGGAAGCCGCGCTGCGCGCCCCTTCGCTCATCGCCAGCATCGCGCTCATCCCACTCGTCTATGCCCTCGGCGTGCGTACCGTGTCGCACCGAGCCGCATGCATCGGCGCCGCGCTCACCGCGCTCTCGCCCCTGCATTTGTACTTCGCGCAGGAAGCGCGCATGTACATGCCGCTCGCGCTGCTCGCCCTTGCCGTGCTGCTCGCGTACGTCGCGTGGCGTGATGATGTCACCCAGCCCATCGGTAGCGCAACGCCGGCCGGCCGCCGCACCGTTGCCCTCGCGCTCTACAGCATCCTCTCGATGGCGATGCTCGGCACCAATGCCGTCGCCGGGCCATTGCTCGTCGCCATCAATTTGGATGCGCTGATCGTCCTCGCGCGCCAGGCCCCGCCGCCACGCCGCCGCCGCGGCATCGCCGAGTGGGTGGTTGCCAACGGCGTGATCGTCGCCGCTGCGTTGGGCATCGTGCTGTTTCTCGTGCCCCGCGCCGCCGAAGCCAGTCAGTCGTGGCGCGGCGCGTTGGGCATCGTCGGTGCCCTGCAATCGCTGCTCCAGTATCCCGTGAGTGCCATCCACGGCGTGTACCTCTACTCCGACGAATTGGTGCGCGCGTTCTCCGATGTGCGCTACACGCCGAGTCGCGCTTCCGTCCGGCGATTCGTGTTGCTGTTCATCGCCCAACCGGCGGTCGTCGGCGTGATCGTCGTCGCCATCGCGCGCGTGTGGAGAGAAGCATGGCGCGGTCGCGCGCGCGTGCTCACGTTCGCGGTGCTCGTCCCGGTGATCATCGGTGCGGTGATATCGGTACGCCGGCAAGTCGACCTCTCGCGCTATTTTCTGTACGCCACGACGTCTCTCTATCTCCTGCTCGGCGCGGGCCTCGCGCGACTGTCGCGCCGGGCGTGCGCACTTGGCCTCGCGTGCCTGGGTACCGCCATCGCGATCGGAACGCAGCGCACGTACGCCGTCGGCTCGCGCGATAGCGACTACCGCTCGATCGCACGCGACCTCATCGCGCATCGTGCGGAACTGGGCGCGGTCATCGTGCAACCGTCGGAAATGTACGAGCCGCTGTCGTACTATCTGAACGGGCGGCTCGATCTTCCGATTGTACGCGTTGCCCAACGCGATCCCATCGCGCCCGCGATTGCGCATGCCGGACACACTCCGGTGATGGTTGTGATCGACTACCGATCGCCGCTCTATGGGACGCCTCCGGATTCGCTCCAGTCCGCGTTGGGAGAATGCGTGACGAGCGACTCGTACGATGCGGCGAGCGGCGCAGGCGTCCGCCTGGTGCTCGCCGTGCCGTCGCGCTGCGGCGCCCCCGCCCCCGCCCCCATTCCCGCGTCCTCGACCCGCGCGGGCGACGCCGCGTGCGCTACGTGCCGCTGAACTGGAAGTTGTGAAGCTCAGAGAGCTGCGCGCCGAAGTCGCCGTCTCCATTGCCCGAGCACGCAACGGCGGAGCCGCTGCTGCCCGTGACGGAGCTGCCCGTTTGGCCGCCCGAGCGCGGCGCTCCGTCGTTTTTCACGACCACGCCGATCACGTGCCGACCGGTCAGCGGCAGACTCGGATGCTGGCTGGCGCCCATGCACACCTGGTCCATGAAGGCGAACAACCGACCTGATGCAATGAGCGCGCCGGTCGAGTCCGCGCGCCGGCTGGCGACGTCGAACGAATGGCCGTCCACCCAGAGCTGCACGCGATAGGCACGACCGCTCGTTAGGCCGTTGGCGCGCAGGCGCCAATCGAACGTGGTACCCGACGTCGCGAACCAGAACATCCCGCTCGGATCACCTTCCTGTGGTATGACCGGCGTCAGGCTCGCGTCCTTTTCCACCAGCGGGAGCGAGTCGAGGCCCGGCGTTCCGGTCGGCAGGACCGCCGGCCCTTGGGCCTGACTCGAGTACGCGGCCGGCAGCGTCGTGTCGCCGCGGTTGCAGTGGACCAGCAGCGCCATCAGCACGAGCGGCAAGAGCGTCGTCAGCGGCCGCGCGACGCGCGACACGTCCGCGCGAGCCGCAGTCGCTGCGGCTGCCGGCAGCGATGGTGCAACCGGTGCCTCGTCGACCACTGCCTGCGGCGCCACCGTGAGATTCACCGTGCGACTGTTCATGAGATGTGCGATCGAGTAGCCGCCGACCAGCAGGTAGCCCGTGGCGAAGAGCAGCAGAAACGGCAACGCGCCCCATTCGCCTACGTACAGCGCGTACAGGAATGCGGTCGTCGTATAGAGACCGAGTACCACCTCGAACAGCGTGCTGTTGGTGAACGCGCTCCGATACCGGCGGCGCCGGGCCGCCTGCGACTGCCCCGTCTTCAGGTTGTACTTGGGCGTCCGCAGGAAGGGCGTGCGTTTGCCGACGAATCCCTCGATCGCCGCTTGCGCGTTGTACACGCTCAGGCCGATCGACGCCGCGAGAAAGAGCGGGAAGCAGGCCATGCGCCGGCGCCAATCGACGCGGATCTCCTTGATCGCCGCCGCGTAGTAACTGAACGTCCCGCCTAACGAAATCAGAAAATAGGCCGAGATCGCCCACGACAGCTTCACGCGGTCCTTGTGGGCGATGAACATCACGATCGGATTGAGAATCCCCACGACGAGCAGGAACGGATACACGGAGTTGCCGAGCAAGTGCGCCGTGCCCTGGAGTTTCTGCCACAACGGAATCGCCGCGCGCCACAACGGGAAGAAAAGTTTGCGCGCGGTCTCCTGCGAGCCTTTCGTCCACCGGTATTGCTGCGTCTTGAGCGCGTGCATGTCGGGAGGCAGCTCCGACGGACACGGCAGTGCCGGGAGATATTGAATCCGCCATCCCGCGAGTTGGGCGCGATAGCTGAGGTCGAGATCTTCGGTGAGCGTGTCGTGCTGCCAGCCGCCCGCGTCGCGGATCGCGCTCGCGCGCAGCACGCCGGCGGTGCCGTTGAACGTGAGGAACAAACCGCCGCGATCGCGCGCCGGCTGCTCGATCACGAACTGGCCGGAGAGGCCTAACGCAGTCACGCGCGTGAGGAGCGAGTAGTCCTCGTTCAGATAGTCCCACCGCGCCTGGACGACGCCGACGCTGGGGTCCGTGAAGTAGGGCACGGTGTTGCGAAGAAAATCACGCGGGATCACGAAGTCGGCGTCGAACACGGCGATCAACTCGCCCATCGCACGGTCGAGTCCGTACGCCAGGGCACCGGCCTTGTAGCCGGTGCGGTCCTCGCGGTGCAGATGCTCGATTTGAAATCCCTTCGCGCGATACTGGCGCACCAGCCGTCGCGTAAGCGTCAGCGTCTCGTCGGTCGAATCGTCCAGTACTTGTACCTGCAGTAGATGCCGCGGATAGTCCAGCGCGCAAGCCGAGCGGATCAACCGCTCGGCCACGAACAGCTCGTTGTACACGGGCAGTTGCACTGTGACACGCGGCATCGGGGACGGTTCCGGCGGGCGTGCACGCGGATGGCCGCGATACCGGCGAAACAACGAGATCATCACATAGCGATTGAGACTGAAGAGCGACAACACGAACAGTGCAGCCGCGTACGTCCCGATAATGATCCACTCTGTCTGTGTCCGCATCGATGACGGGTGCGAGGTCTGTGCAGGGATGCGCGGCGACGCTGTGCGCGACGGCGCGGGTTTCCTCCGTCGGAGTCAGCTCCGGCCTCAGTTCGGCGAGGCGTCCGGCTGTGTGCTCATCTCGGAGAGGCGCACGGCGAGAGGGCAATGGGCATGCCCGTTGGCGCGTCGTCCGTCAGAGCACGCGATGCGGAGCGCTGATGTTAGAACGCTTTAGGAAACGACCGATCGTCGAGCGTGCGCTCGACTCAAGATGGCCCACATGCGTCCAATGCGCAGTGCCTTCGTGACCGGTTTCTCGATAGTTTTTCCTTATGAAACGTGGATTTTTCATTGTGGCGGAGCTTACCGGGTCATCGCGCGACGCTGTGCTCGAGGTGCAGCGCTGGGCGGATCCGAAACTCGCCAAGGATACCACGCCACACATCACACTCGTTGGGTCATCGGGCGTCGGTCCGATTCCACCGGACACTCCCGTTGACCAGCTGCGTGACGAGCTCACGTCCGCGGCCTCGGAAACACCGCCATTCACCCTGAAGTTCGGCCGACCGATGCGCTTCATGCAGACGGACATCGTCGTGTTGCCGCTCGATCCGCACGGTGCGCTGCGCGCGTTGCACGAGCGCATCGCCGGGCGCCGGCTCCGCTTCGCGCGCGCGCGTTTCGTTTTTTCACCGCATTGCACGCTCAGCTTTTTCACGACGCTCACGCCACAGGCCGAACGCAAATTGTTACGCGTGCGCGTGGATGAGCCGGTCACGATCGAGCGTGTGCAGGTCTATCTCACCGTCGAGCCCGTCGGTGGCCGACGCGTTCTCGACATTCCGCTCGGCGGCGCAGCCTGATCGCCGCCTGACCTGAGGGCTCCTGCTGTGTCCCACTCTGTCCTGTCTTGTCCGACTTGAACATGCGACCACCGGTTTTCGACTTGCTCGAGCAGGACATGGAGCGTGACGCCGCGCTGCCGTTCATCGATCTCGCCTCTCGGTACTTCCTGCGGACGCGCGACGGAGCGGACCCGGTGTCCACCGCACTGTCCTCGGCGGAGATCGCTCGACGATTCGACGAGACGCTGCCGCGCAACGGCCGTCCGCTCAACGAGGTTGCGGCGCGCATCGAGCAGGACGTAATGACCGCCATGAATCAGCTCGCGCACCCCATGTGCATGGGCCACCAGGTGTCGGCGCCGCTGCCGGCAGCCGTCTGGATGGAGCCGGTGATCGCGGCGATGAATCAATCGGTCGCCGTCGCCGAGATGTCGCCGAGCGCGACGGTGGTGGAGGCGCAGCTCGTGCGGTGGATGACCGGCCTCATCGGTTGGGGCGGCTCGGCCGGCGGCACGCTGACGTCGGGCGGCACGGAGGCCACGTTCACGGCCCTGCTCGCCGCGCGGGCGGTGTCGCTGCCTAACGCGTGGCAGAGCGGCGTCGGCGCCGGCGGCGCGCTGCCGGTGGTGCTGTGCGGGGAGCACGCCCACTACGCCGTCACGCGTGCGGTGGCACAGTTAGGCTTGGGGCTGGACCGCGCGATCGCCATCCCGTCTCGCGAGTGGCGCATGGACGCCGAGGCGCTCGCCATCCGTCTCGACGCGCTCGCCGCGGACGGCACGCCGGTCATGGCGGTGGTCGCCACCGCGGGCAGCACGGCGACCGGCTCGTTCGACGACCTCGAGGCGATCGGAGCGCTGTGTGAATCCCGTGGCATCTGGTTCCACGTCGACGCGGCGCACGGCGCATCGGCGCTCCTGTCCGACGCGCACCGCGATCGCATGCGGGGCGTTGCACGCGCCCGCTCGGTGGCTTGGGATGCGCACAAGATGCTGCTGCTGCCGCTCTCGGCCGGCATGCTGCTCGTGCGGGACGAGGGCGACCTGGACCGTGCCTTCGCCCAACGCGCGCCGTATCTCTTCCACGGCGACGAGGAGGGCCGCGCGTGGGACCAGGGCACGCGCAGCTTCCAGTGCTCGCGCCGCGCGGACGCGCTCAAGGTGTGGGCGGCATTCCAACGGTACGGGGCGTCCGGGTTAGGCGGGATCTACGACCACCTCTGCGCCGTCGCGCGCGACCTGCACGCGGCGCTCGCGGTCCACAGCCAGTTCGTCGCGCTCCACGAGCCCGAGTCGAACATTCTCTGCTTCCGGTGGCTGGGCCGCGCGGACGAGGATGACGCCGCCGTCGACGCGTTCAATCGCGAGCTGCGCGAGCGGTACAACCGCAGCGGCCGCGGCTGGATCACGACCACTGTGTTAGGCGGCCGCCGCGTGCTGCGCGTGACCGTGATGAATCCGCGCACCACGCGCGCGCACGTGATCGCGTTGTTGGATGGGCTGTCGGAGGAAGCCGCGGCGATGCGCGGCGAGGCTGCGCAGCTCCTACGCTCAAGAATGAGCGTAGAAGGCCGGCCGGTGGACCGTACCTGAAATGCTGATAGCGTCGTGTTGCGGGCGGACGAGCCGCGCGGCAGTGCGGAGGAGAAAACTGCAACTGCTCGAGAAGGATAACAAAAGGGAAACCAAGGATAACGAAAGTGATCGTGCGGCGCGGGCGGAGAGTGCGTTGCCTAACGGATAGATCGTGGTCGTTTTGTTTAACAAAAAAACGCCCTTCTTTC
>DASYXE010000404.1:0-7900 GCA_035935375.1 Gemmatimonadaceae bacterium
GTCCGCTCGTGTGCCTCGACTACGTGCGGCACTACGGCGAGGACGCCATCGGCGGCCTGCATTTCATCGGCGCGCTTACCGAGTTAGGCACCGAGTCCGCGATGTCGTTGCTCGCCCCTGGATTCCTGGGCGTGTTTCCGCAGTTGCTCGCCACCGATACCGAGGCGTCTGTCGATGGCTTGCGCGGGCTGCTGCGCCTCTGCTTCGCCAACCAGCCCACCGACTCGGAGTTCTTCCTGATGCTCGGCTACAACCTGAGCGTGCCGCCGTTCGTCCGGCAGGGCTTGTTCTCGCGCTCGTACAGCAACGCCGATCTGCTGCCGAAGCTCCGCAAGCCGGTGCTCATCACGCACGGCGAGCAGGATGCCGTCGTGAAGCCGATCGCGGCCGATCAACACAAGCGCGCGATCCCGCACGCCGAGGTGCACCTGATGAAGAACGCCGGGCACGCCGCCTTCTGGGACGACGCGCCCGGCTTCAACCAGCGCCTGCACGAATTCTGCGAGCGTCTCCGGTGACGGTAACACGTAGCAAAGGGAAGCGCTCGCTGACGCTCGCTTCCCTTTTCCCTAGGCGCCAGGGCTCTGAATTTCTTACGTGCCATACACGACCTCACTCCACGCGCATCGCGGCGATCGGATCCGCCCGCGACGCGCGGAGCGCCGGTACGACCGTCGCCAGCACCGTCGGGACGATCAGACAGGCGGCGGCGAGCGCCCACGACGACGCGTCCATCGGGCTCACGCCGTACAGGATGGACACCATCACGCGCGTGACCGCGACGCTCGCCGCAAACCCGACGACGACGCCGATGGCCACGAGCATGACGCCTTCGCGCGTGACCAACCGCACGAGTCCCCCGGGCGAGCTGCCGAGCGCGACGCGGATGCCTAACTCACGCGTCCGTTGGGCGACGGCGTAACTCAGCACGCCGTACAAGCCGGCGATCGTGAGCGCGAGCGCAATCGCGGCGAACGCGCCGAGCATCGTCATGAAGAATCGCGGCCGCCCGAGGCTCTGCGTAATGACGTCCGGCATCGCGGCGATGTCGGACACGGCGGCGGTGGGGTCGACAGCCACGATCGCGCGGCGGACCGCGGCCACCACGTGCTTCGGGTCGCCGCGCGTGCGAATCATCAGCGGGAAGCGAGAGTCACCGCCGCCAAACTGCAAGTACGTCCAATACATCTCCGGCGCGGGGTCACTCACCGGGCCGACGTTGCGGATGTCGCTCACGATGCCGACGATGGTCGCGAACGTCGTATCGCCGGTATAGAACCGTCGCCCAACCGGATTCTGTCCGTGGAAGTCGCGCTTGGCGAGCGCCTCGTTGACGACGACCACCTGGGGCGTCGACTTGCCGTCGTCGTCGTTAGGCATCAGCAGCCGCCCGTCGAGCAGCCGCTGCCCCGTGAGCGTGAAGAAGCTCGGCGTCACCTCGCGCTGCTCGACGAGCGGCCAGCGGGTCGGGTCATCGGCCGACGCACCCTCGTAGCGAATGTTGCCGTTCCATCCCCAGTTCACGTACGGGATCAGGTTGATCCCGGCCGCGGACTGGACGCCGGGCACCTGACGCACCGCGTCGAGCATGGGCTCGAGGAACCGCCGCACCGAGGTGCCGTTCGGATAGCGCGCGCTGGCTACCGTGGCGTTGAGCGTCAGCACGTGCGCCGTCTCGAAGCCGGGATCCTTGCGCAGCAGTCCGGCGAACGCCCGGAGCATGAGTCCGGCGCCGATGAGCAGGACGAGCGACAGGGCGATCTCGAACACCGCGAGTCCGCGAAGGGCGCGGTGCTGCTCCCGCCCGCTGCCGCCGCCGCGACCGCCGCGCAGCGCCTCCTGCGGGTCGATGGTCGTGTTGCGCCACGCGGGTGCGGCGCCGCACGCGAGGCTGACCGCGAACGCGATGACGATGCCGAACGCGATCACACGCCAGTCGACGCCGAGGCCGGCCAGCTGCGGCATCTGCGCGGCCGCGAGCCGCCCGATCGTCCGCACACCAATCGCCGCGAGTCCAAAGCCGACCAGCGCGCCTAACGCACCGATGAGGAGGCTTTCGGCGAGCGCCGGGCGCATGACGTGCCAACGCGTGGCGCCGAGCGCCGTGCGCACCGCCATCTCGCGCTGGCGCTGCACGCCGCGTGCGAGCAGCAGCGCGGCGACGTTGGTCGCGGCAATGAGGAGCACCATGCACACCGCACCGAAAAGCAGCAGGAGCGGTCCCTTCACCACGCCCGCGCTCTCCGCCACCAGCGGCGCAACGCGCACGTTCTCGTCCTTGAGATTCGCGTACTGCGTCGCGAGCCGCGCGAACAACGACCGCAGCTCCGCTTGTGCCGACGCGGGCGTCGCCCCGTTCGTTAGGCGGCCGAGCATGAGGAGGTAGTTGTTGCCGCGTAGGGCGAGCTGCTCGGGCGTGAAGCGAATCGGCATCCACACGTCGCTCTCCAGCATGTTGCCGCCGTGCGGAACGCGGAACTGCGGCGGCAGCACGCCGATGATGGTGGTCGGCTTCCCGTCGATGTCCACCGTGCGCCCCACCACGGACGGCTCGCCGTGAAATTTCTCGCGCCAGAACTCGTTGCTCAGCACCGCAACCAACGCCACGTCGAGTCGATCGTCTGACGGCCCGATCAAGCGGCCGAGCTCGGCTCGCGCGCCGAGCATGGGAAACAAGCCGCCGGTGACGAAGTGCTGCGACGCCTGCACTGTTTCAGTACCGAGGCTCACGAGCGCGCTCCCCGACGAAACCGCCGACAGCGACTCGACAGTCCGGCTCTCGCGCGCCAAGTCGGCGTAGTTGCCCGGTGACTCCGGCCACGTGCCCAGTGGGCCCGTTTGGGGCGTGATGCGATGGACCGCTACGAGACGCCCGGTGTCTCGCATGGGCAGCGGCTGGATGAGCGCGCGACTGATGGCACTGGCGACGGCCGTGGTGCCGCCGATTCCGAGACCCAGACACAGGATGGCCGACAGCGCCATCCCGGGGCTGCGCGCGAGCCGGCGCGCGGCGGTGCGAAGCTCGACTCCTAACGACGCCATGGTTCCTTCCGGCCGGGATTGCACTTTTGGACAGTGGTCCGGACGGGAACGTTGCTCGGCTCACGCCGGCACGCGCACCAAAAAGCCCTCCGGCACGCCGGCCGCCGGCGTACCGAAGAGCTTGGTTCGGGTCTCGACTCGGGCTCGCGACGTCAGGAAAACAATCGCGGCCTCGCCATCACGACGCCGTGCCTAACTTGCGCAGGATCGCTTGCGCATCCGCCAAGTGGTGCCGGACCACCGGCAGGGTCTTCTCGATCAGCTCTTTGGTCGGACCGGTGGCGTCGCCACGCGCCGACTCGAGATTGTGCAGCAGCTGCGTGTGAAAATCGACCTCCGACTCCATCAGCAGGCGGTCGCGGGGTCCGCCGGCTTTCGTGTCCTCGAGCCGGTCCATCATGCGCTTGGCCATCATGGCGTTCGCGGTGTCGCCCGCCTGGCGCTCCGGCGTGATCTTCGCCGCGGAGGCGGTGGACTTCACCTCGTCCATGTGCTGCGTGTGGGCCGTCACCATGCGTTGGGCAAAGCGTTTGACCTCCAGGTTCTTGGCACTGTCGGCGCCGGAGGTCGACATCGCGACCTCGAGCGAATCGCCCTCCATGATGTGCCAGAGAATGTTTGCGTTAGTCATGGGCGGAGCACTCGCGCGTTCGACCGGTGCGCGAGCGGCGCCGAGCCCGGCGGCAGCGGCGGCCGCGACACTCGCGATCGCCAGATACGTTGCGATTCGATGGTGCATAACCCACCTCTGCCCCTGAGGGGCGCTCTGCGTGGCTGGACAGACTGCAATCCAGCAGAGGCGGCAATATGCGGACCGACATCGACCACGGATGCGAGCGCTTGCAGCATCCGATGCGGAACACGGCAGCAGGTGGGCGACCGCCGGGAAGAGCGAGCGGGACTGTTGCCTTGCCGGCCCGGCGTGAATGGCGTATACTGGCGCCATCCTTAGTATACAATTTCGGCGCCTTTCGCACTCCGACACAACCGTGCGGGACACGCCCCAGCACTGACCCAGGCGCCCATTCCATGACTAACCATCGTCGCACCGCCCTCGCGTCGCTTCTCGTGAACGGTGTCGCCCTTGCCCTCATCGGCGGCCTCGCGACGAGCGGCGCACACGCCCAGTCGTCCGCTTCGGCGCCCGAGCCGCGAAATGCGCTCGCGTCCCGAATCGACGCCATCGTCAATCGCCCGGAATACCGGCACGCGTTCTTCGGTATCGAGATTTTCTCGCTCGACACGCACGAACCGATCTACCAACTCAACGCCGACAAATTTTTCGTCCCCGGCTCGACGACCAAGCTCCTCACCGAAGGCAGCGTCCTCGAGCTCCTCGGCGCCGAGCATCGGTTCCGCACCCGCGTGTATCGTACGGGTCCCATCCAACGGAACGGCACGCTCGACGGCAATCTCGTTCTCGTTGCCGCCGGCGACCCCGATCTCTCGAACCGCGTGCAGGCCGACGGCAGCCTCGCATTCGAGAACGAAGACCATTCCTATGGCGGCAGTCCCGACACCAGGGCCGTGCCTGGTGATCCGCTGGTCGTGCTGCGCGAGCTCGCGCGGCAGGTGCGCCAACAGGGCATCAGCGCGGTGCGCGGCAGCGTGATCGTCGACGCGTCCCTCTTTCCCGAGGGCGATCGCGAGCTCGGCACAGGCGTCGTGATTTCGCCCATCGTCGTGAACGACAACGTCGTCGACGTGAACGTTGCGGCGGGAAAGACGCCGGGCGACCCGGTCACGCTGCATGTCTCGCCCGAGACGCCGTACGTGAAGTTCGTGAACCGCGCGACGACCAGCGCCGCGGATTCGTCTCCCAACATCAATTGGGCGTCGGATAGCACGGCTCGCGATGGCTCACACATCGTGGTGGTGACCGGCACCGTGCCGGCCGGCAAACCGAGCATCCTGTTCAGCTGGCCCGTGGACGAGCCGACGCGATTCGCCGAGGTGTCGTTCGCTCAGGCGTTAGGCGCGGAAGGGGTGCGGGCACGAGCGATCGCGGCGAATCGTCGCGTCGACAGTGCGACGCTGGCGCGCGGGTACGCCGACTCGATGGTGGCGGCCGATCACGTGTAGCCGCCGTTCTCGGAAGAGGTGAAGGTGACGCTCAAGGTGAGTCAGAACCTGCACGCCAGCATGGGACCCTTTCTGTTAGGCGCGCTCCTGGCACACGACGGGACGGCGAAAGCCGGATTTGCCCAGGAGCATCGGTTTCTGCAACAGGCCGGGTTGGACCTCTCGGCGGCGTCGCAGAGCGATGGTGCGGGCGGCTCGGCGCATTTCACGCCCGATTTCATGGTGCACTTTCTGGCGTACATGGCCACACAGAAAGATTTCCCACTGTACTACGCGGCGTTGCCGGTGCTGGGGCGCGACGGCACGCTCTGGAACATTCAGGTCAATTCGCCGGCGGCCGGTCACGTGCACGCAAAGACCGGGACATACGAGCGGGACGATTTGCTGAACGACCTGATGATGGTGGATGGAAAGGGACTGGCCGGGTATCTGACGACAGCGGACGGGCGCCGGCTGGCGTTCGCCGTGTACGCGAACAACGTGGCCGCGGGAACGGATCCGGAGGCGGTCACGCGCGGCGTGGGGCAGGCGTTGGGCGAGATCGCCGCGGCGGCGTACAGTGTGACGCCGTAAGGCAGATCGGGATCTTATGCCGGTGCGATCGCCAGCACGCGGAGCGGACTGCCGCTCCCATTGACGATCCTGAGCGGTGCGGCGATCACCACTGCGCCTGTCGCCGGCAGCTGGTCGAGATTGCACAGACTGGCCAAGCCGAATTTGCCGTTGCCGTGCATCGTCGCGTGGTTGGGGAACGGCGGGTCGAACGTGCCCGCCTGGCCGGCGTCGGTGCCGACGGTCTCGACGCCTACGCCTAACACATTGCGATCGGTGGCCAACAGCTCCGACGTGCTCTTGTGGAAGCCGGGGCTGTGGGGACCGTCCGACTTGACGTTGAGGAACGTGTCCCGGTCGGTGCGTGTGCTCCAGCCGGTGCGCAGCAAGACCCAGGCGCCGCGGGGAATGCGGCCGTGCTCCTTCTCCCACGCGACCAGCTGGTCGGGCATGAGCAGGAAGTCTTCGTTCTTCGCGACCTCGGCGGTCACGTCGATGACGCACGCCGGCCCAACGAAGCGGCGCGGCGGGATGGTGTCGCAGCGGTTGTCGGGCAGATCTTTGCCCGTCACCCAGTGCACCGGCGCATCGAAATGGGTGCCCGTGTGTTCGCCTAACCGGAGCGTGTTCCAGTACCACGCGGGCCCCTTGTCGTCGTAGCGCGAGATCACATCGATCGACACGCCGGGCGACGACGCGAAGATGGGCGGCAGGCCGATCACCGGCGTGTCCGGTCCGAGGGGTTGCGTGAGATCCACGATTTTGAGCTCGCCCGCGTCGAGCGCAGCGACGAGATCGGCGAGAATGGACATCGACTATACCGGTGAGTGTTAGGCCGACGGGGAAAGCTGCGACTGCTCGAGAAGGATAACAACAGTGAAACCAGGGATAACGAAAGTGATCGGTCTGCGTTTGCGGAAGGTGCGCTGCCTACCGGATAGAACATGGTCGTGTCGGTAAACAACAAACGCCCGTCTATCCATTGTGCGACGTACGTCGCTCCGCGCGTAGACCGATCACTTTCGTTATCCTCTGTTTCACTTTTGTCATCCTTCTCGAGCAGTTCCCGTTTTGTTTGACCAACCCGAGGCCCGATGCGATTCAGACGCCGTGGAAGATGCGGAACACTTCCGTGAGCATCCAGTAGATGCCGACGCCGAGGATGATCACGGGGATGCCGTAGCGAATCCAGTAGAAGACCCACATCGGCACCGGCCGCTCGCCTGTTCCGAACAGCTCGGCGAGCGCGGCGCTGCGGTTCATGCACCAGGCGACGGTGGCCACGGCCAGCAGCGAGCCCAGGGTCTGCATGCCCGAGCCGAACGTGAGATCCCACGGAACGAAGATCGCGTTGTTGATCATCGGCGGGATCGCGAGCACGAAGCACGCGGCCGACATGACCCAGACCGCGCGCGTGCGCGTGACGCGCGTGTTGTCCGTGAGGCCGGCAACCAGCACCTCCACGGCGCCGATGTCGGAGAGATAGCCCGCGCCGAACAGGCTCACGAAGAAGAGACATCCCCACAGCCAGCCGGCGGGCATCGACGCGAAGACTTTGGGCAAGGTGGTGAAGATGAGACCCGGGCCCGACGCCGGCTCGAGGTGGAACGCGAACACCGCGGGGATCACGGCGAGTCCCGCGATGAGCGAGGAGCCCGTGTCGCCGAACACCGTCCACCAGGCGGGGCTCGCGAGCGTTTCATCAGCGTGCAGGTACGACCCGTAGACCACCATGAACGTACCGCCTAACGACAGCGCAAAAATCGCGTGGCCGATGGCCGCCGCCATCACGTTGGCGGTGAGGTCGGAGAAGCGGAACTCGAGCAGATACCAGCGCACGCCGTCCATCGCGCCGGGCAGCGTGAGAGAGCGCACCATCACCGCGATCGTCACGATGGTCATGGCTGGGAGCACGATGATGCTCACCAGCTCGATGCCTTTGCGCACGCCCCGGATCAGGATCACCGCGCACGCGAGGATCACGACGGCCGTGCAGATGAGCTGGAGCACGAACGACCGCGCGACAAACCCGTGCTGCGGCGGGAGGATGGCCGACGCGTCGAACGGGACGTGCGCCGCCGCCGCCAGTTGTCCGATCGCGTAGTAGAGCACCCACCCGATCACCGCCGAGTAGTAGCCGGTGGCCGCGGTGACGACGAAGAACAGGAACCAGCCGACGTACCGGCCTAACGGAAGGCCGCCGCGCTCGAAGGCGCCCACCGGA
>DASYXE010000405.1:0-3374 GCA_035935375.1 Gemmatimonadaceae bacterium
ATAGCCACTGAAACACGGAGCACCCCGCCGCTTGCACCCTACTCGGGCGCTCTCCGCGCGCGGACCACTGATGGTCTTCCTCTCCCCCAGGCGGCGTAGCCCGCCGCTTCCCCATTTCCCCCAGCGAAGCGCTTCCCGCAGCGAGCGTAAGCGAGCGCTTCCCGCTCCTGTTGACAATCTGAAGAAGGAGCCGTGATTAAAGGTTGTGGCCGGGAAGTGATGGGACGTCGGCGAGCTCGCAACCAGGCACCGCACCGGCGCGCGCTGTGCACGGCGGAGGGGGGAACGACGCGCGGTGCGCGCTCGTTCGACCACGGAGGGCAGTCGCGCGGGCACGGCGTCTTCGGCGTCGGTGCTCGCCTAACGAACACGCTTCTTCAGCAGAGATGGCTCATGGCAGCGACGACACTCGAACGTCCCGCGGAACACTCGGGCACCTTCACGATCGGCGGCGACATGCCGGTGCATCGCCTGGGGTTCGGGAGCATGCGGCTCACCGGCCCCGGCATCTGGGGCGATCCCCAAGATCCCGCCGAAGCGGTGCGCGTGCTCAAGCGCGCTGTCGAGCTCGGCGTCACACTCATCGATACGGCGGACTCGTACGGTCCGTACGTCGCGGAAGATCTGATCCGGAAAGCGTTGCATCCGTATCCGGATGATCTCGTGATCGCGACGAAAGCGGGATTGACGCGCGGCGGACCCGGCAATTGGGAACCCGTGGGGCGCCCCGAATACCTGCGACAGGAAGCGGAGATGAGTCTCCGCCGGTTAGGCATCGAACGCATCGATCTCTTTCAGCTGCACCGCATCGATCCCAAGGTGCCCCTCGCGGAGCAGGTGGGCGAGCTCGCGCGGCTGCAGCAGGAAGGCAAGATCCGTCACATCGGGTTGTCCGAGGTGTCCATCGATGAGCTGCAACAGGCGCAGCGGTATGCGACCATCGTGACGGTGCAGAACAAGTACAACCTGGAAGAGCGCACGGCGGAGCCGCTCCTGGACCACGCGGCGTCGCACGGCATCGGATTTATTCCGTGGTTCCCGCTGGCGACCGGCGGCTTGGCAACAGGCGGCGGTGCCCTCGAGCAGCTCGCCAAGCGATTGCACGCGACGCCGTCGCAGCTGGCGCTGGCGTGGCTGCTGCATCGGTCGCCCGTGATGCTGCCGATTCCGGGCACGTCGAAGGTGAAGCATCTCGAGGAGAACATGGCGGCCGCGGCGATCACGTTGTCCGACGCCGACGCCGAGGCGCTGTCGAAGGCTGCGTCATGATCCGGTAAAAACTTGCGGCGCGGCGTGCGCGGCGAGAGAGTTCGGTCGCGGCGACAACGACCTGGTGGCAGTGCACCGACTGCCCGCCAGCTTCTCTCACCGGACGATGCGCATGCCCGTGTTGGTCAAGCTCCCAATCGATTTTCGCCTGACGATCGGCGGTCTCGTCCTCGCGGCCGTGCTGGCCGCGCCGCGTGCGGGCGCGCAGTCGGCGTCGTCGATCTACATGCCGCGCGCGATCAAGGAGACGTACGACAAGGGCACGCGGACGTTGGACGGCCGCCCTGGTCCCGCCTACTGGGAGAACCACGCGCGGTACACGATGACCGTGACCGCGATGCCGCCCGACCGGACGATCCGCGGCACCGAGCAGATCGTCTACCAGAACAACAGTCCGGACACGCTGCGCGCGCTCGTCATCCGGTTGTTCATCAACATTCACAAGCCGGGCGCGCCGCGCGACGGCGGGACCATCGCGGACTATCTCACGAGCGGCGTGCACATCGACACGTTCGCGGTGAACGGGGCACCGACGCCGTGGCGCGACAGCCCGCAATTCTTCACGTGGCAGCCGGTGCGATTGCCGACGCCGCTCACGCCCCACGACTCGGTGCGCCTGCGCTTCGATTGGCACTACGAGATCTCGAAGCGCGCCGGCCGCGAAGGCATGCTCGATTCCACGACGTACTATCTCGCGTACTTCTATCCGCGCGTCTCGGTCTTCGATGACTACAACGGCTGGGACACGATGGACTTCACCGACCTGCAAGAGTTCTACAGCGATTTCAACGACTACGATGTGACGCTCGACGTGCCGCCTAACTTTGTCGTGTGGGGCACGGGCACGCTGGTCGATCCGTCGGCGGACCTGCAAGGCGATGCCTTGCAGCGTTTCCAGTCGTCGTTCTCGTCCGACACCACGGTGCACGTGGCGTCGGGCGCCGACATCGGCGCGGGCAAGATCACGGCGCAGCAGCAGGTGAACCATTGGCATTTCACCGCGCGCGATGTCCCCGACGTCGCATTCGCGGTGAGCAATCACTACGACTGGGATGCGGCGAGCGTTCTCGTGGACGACGCGGCGCACCGTCGCGCGAGCGTGCAGGCGGCCTACAACGACACGGCGGCCGACTACCACCACATGGTGGGGTTCGCGCACCACGCGCTCGACTGGTTGTCGCACAACTGGCCGGGCGTGCCGTATCCGTACGAGAAGAGCACGGTGGTGCAGGGCTCGGCCGACATGGAATATCCGATGATGGTGAACGACGGGTCGACGCCGGACACCATTTTCTCGCGTTTCGTGGTGGAGCACGAGATCGCGCACACGTACTTCCCGTTCTACATGGGCATCAACGAGACGCGCTACGCGTTCATGGACGAGGGTTGGGCGACGACGTTCGAGTATCTCATCGGCACGTCGGACCTGGGCGCGGCGCGCGCAACCAACTTCTTCAAGCAGTTCCGGGTGGCGGGATGGATCAGCGATCCGTCGCCGCTGGAGGACCTGCCGATTGTGACGCAGGGCGACGTGCTCAAGGATGCGGCCTACGGCAACAACGCGTACGGCAAACCCGCACTCGGCTACCTCGCGCTCAAGCAACTGTTAGGCGACGAGACGTTCAAGCAGTGTCTGCACGCCTTCATCGACCGGTGGCACGGCAAGCACCCGACGCCGTGGGACTTCTTCTACACGTTCAACGACGTGTCGGGCCAGAACCTGGACTGGTTCTGGAACAGCTGGTTCTTCAGCAACGCGTACATCGACCTCGGGATCACGGGCGCGCGGCGCGGCGCGAAGGGTTGGACGGTGACGCTGGCGAACGTGGGCGGGATGCCGGCACCGGTCGACGTGGTGGTGCATTACACGGACGCGAGCGTCGACTCGGTGCACGAGACGCCGGCGATCTGGCACGCCGACCTCCGCCGCGCGACGGTGACGGTGCCGGCGACGAAGGCCGTCGCGTCGATCACGCTCGACCACGGCATCTGGATGGATGCCGATAGCACCAACGACCGGTGGACGGTCAAGCGTTAGGCGAAGACAGGGAAGCGCTCGCTGGCGCTCGCTGGGGGAAGCGCTGCGCTGGGGGAACGGGGGAAGC
>DASYXE010000406.1:0-5964 GCA_035935375.1 Gemmatimonadaceae bacterium
GCTGAATCCCGTGCCGGGGAGCTTGAGCACGAGCGACCGTGTGCGGCTGAAGGTGGAGTGGACGGTCCACGTGAAGTCGTGGTCCTGGATGGCGGCGACGCCTAACGCAGCCTCGATGCCCGTGTTGCGGAGCTCTCCACCGTTGGCGATGACTTCGCCGTACCCCGTCGACGACGCGGGGGTGACCGGCAGCAGCAAGTTGGTGGTATGCCGCAGGTACCAGGTGACCTCGAGCGTCGCGCGCCCGTGGAACGGCGACGCGTCGATGCCGGTCTCGAACTCGCGCACGCGCTCCGGTTCGATGTTCGGCGAGCCCGCGATGCCACCAACTACCGTGCCCACGTTGCCGCCGATGTTCTGGCCGCCGACCAGGGTCGTGAATTTCTGGCCGAACAGCGGTTGGTTCCCGGTTTCACCGTACGCCGCGCGAATCTTGAAGTCGCTGCCGCTGCCTAACAGGTCGGGGAACCGGTAGGCGCCGGAAATCTTCGGATAGACGAAGTACTGATTGGTGTTGCCGAAGACGCTGCTGCGTTCGGCGCGGAGGCCGACTTCGGCTAGGAGCCGCTCGTCGAACGCCTGGAACTGCTCTTGCGCGTACACCGCGAAGGTTTTCTCGTGCGTGTTGAGCTCGAACGGCTGCCCGAAGATTGCCCCCTGGTCGATGTTGGACTGGCCCTCGAGCAGGCCGGACGCCGTGCTGCGGGATTGATCGAGCTGCCGATCCTCGAACTGCAATCCGCCCGATGTCGTGAACGCCATCGACCCGGATGACGATGGTGTGAAGACGTCGATGGCGTTCAGGTTCCAGTTGACCTGGCGGCTTTCGGCGTTGCCTAACGTGGAGACGCCGGGCGCCGTCTGGTTGGCCTCGAAGAAGAGATCCGGCGGGGCGAACACCGTGTTGTTCTGGTTGAAGATGTCGGCGCCGGCGCCGCCCACGATCTTGAGGTCGTGCTTGCCGCCCTCGAGCGCCTGGTACGTCATCGTCGCACCGCCGGTAAACCGGTTGACCGTCTGCGCGTTCGACGCCAACGCGATGGTCTGCAGCGGGTTGCCGTTGAGGTACGTGAACCCGGGCTGCGGGAACACGCCGTTCACCGCCTTGATCGGCACGAAGCTCGGAATGTACGCCAGCGCATACGTGATGCTGGCGCCCGCGTTGTCGTTGTTCGTCATGCCGTTGTCAGTCGTCGTGCGTGTGAAGGCGTTGCTCAGCGCGAGCGAGAACTTGTCGCCCAATCGCTGGTCCAGGTTCACGCGCAGGTTCTGGCGGCCGGCATCGGTGTTGTTGATGATGCCGCCCGTGTGCGACCAGTCGCCCGAGACGAAGTACTTCGTGTTGTCGTTGCCGCCGCTCACGTCCAGCGACGTCTCGTACGAGAGGGGATGGTTGCCGGCCACTTCCTGCAAATGATCGAAGAAGGGCAGCTGACCGTTCGGCAGCACGTACGAATCGATGGTGGCCGTATCCCCGTAGAGGTCCAGCGCTTGCGCCACAGTGAATCGGCGGGATGCGGGACCGCGCAGCAGATTCGAGTATCCGATCCGTTGCGTCACGGTCGCCTTCGGCTTCCCGCCTAACCCACGTTTCGTCGTAATGACGACGACGCCGTTGGCCGCCTTGGAGCCGTAAATCGACGACGCGGCCGCGCTCTTGAGCACCTCGACCGACGCGATGTCGTTCGGGTCCAGGTCGGCCAGACGGTTGGCCGCGTCGTCCTGCTCGGGACCAGTGCCGGACGCGCTGCCGCTGCTCGTCACCGTGTACAAACCGGACGCGACCGTCACGTTGCTGTAGATGACGCCATCCACGACGATCAGCGGGTCGGACGCGCCGATCACCGTATTGATGCCGCGAATCTGGATTTGCGCGCCGCTGCCCGGTGCGCCCGAATTCGTCTGGATGTTCGCGCCTGCGATCTTGCCTTGCAGCGCCTTGTCTACCGCGCCCGCCGGCACCGTCGTCACCTGATCGCCGGTCACCAATGACGTGGACGTCGTGGCGAGCCGGCGTGAGACGTTCGTCGCCTGACCCGTGACGACGACCGCTTGCAACTCGAGCGGATCGCTCTTGAGTGTGATGGCGACCACGCTATCCGTGGCCGCCACCGGCACGTCGGCGGGCGCGTAGCCCAGCGCGCGCGCCAGAAGCCTAACGGCACCGCCGTCGACGGTCAGCACGAACTTGCCGTCGTCGCCGGTTTGCGCGAATCCGCGCGCTTCACGTACCGTGACCACGGCGCCGGAAATCGGACGGCCATCCGCGGCGTCGGTCACTGACCCCCTGATACGACGCTGCTGCGCCACGAGAACCGTGGGCGTGACGAGCGCCGCAAACAGGGCCCATCGGACCAAGCGTCTGTGCATAGCTCCTCCCGGATACACAAGATGAAAGCGCAGAACGACTACAACGGGCGGACGCAGCTGGAGCAAGACTCGAGAGGCCGCGTCGCCACGTAGGGAACACACGGTGGGATGACGTCTCACGCAGAGGCCGGACGTTCTGGCCATTTGGCGCGAGCATACGATGCCGCTCCTCGCAACGCAAGCACGACCACAGACTCCTGACGTGCACGAGCACACACTCTTGCGGCATATCGGCAGGCGACGCAACATCGACGGCTCGATGACACCGCACCATCTCATGTTCACAAACAAACCGTCATGAACCGGACTCTTCTGCTCGCGGCGTGCACTTTTCTCGCGCCGAGCGCCGCGCGAATCGTCCCAGCGCAATCGGCAACGGGATTGCGCTTCGAAATCGCGTTTCCGCAGGGGTCCTCGGCGCGCACGGGGCGAGCGTACGTCGCGGTGGCCAAGGACGACACGCCCGAACCGAGACTCCAAGCGGGCGAGCTGGCGCGGAGCACGCCGTTCTTTGGCGCGGACGTTCACGCGCTACGGCCGGGCCAAACGGTCACCATCGACGCGCGCGCCGCGGGCTATCCGCTGCGCAGCCTCGCGTCGCTGCCGGCCGGTGACTACTGGGTGCAGGCCGTGTTCAACGTGTACACGGAATTCCATCGGTCGGACGGCCGCACGCTGTGGCTGCACCAGGACCAGTGGGAAGGACAGAAGTGGAACGAGTCGCCGGGCAACCTGGTGAGCCAGCCGCAGCGCATCCACCTCGATCCGCACGGCGCCCAAACCGTCCGCCTAACGCTGACCCGGACCCTGCCGCCCATCGCGCTGCCGCCGGACACGAAGTGGGTCAAGCACATCAAGATCCAGAGCCGCCTGCTCAGCGCGTTCTGGGGCCACCCTATGTTCCTCGGCGCCAGCGTGTTGCTGCCGGCCGGATACGACGAGCATCCGGATCAGCGCTACCCGGTGATCTACGAGCAGGGACACTTCACGTTGTCGCCGCCGTTCGGCTTCGAGCCGGATGGCACACCCGAACCTGCCGAGCGCGCGGCACACCGGCGCTTGCTGACGGAGCGCGAGCCCGGGTACGAGTTTGCACAGGCGTGGATGAGCGACAGCTTCCCGCGCGTCATCGCGATCACGTTCCAGCATCCGACGCCCTATTACGATGATTCGTACGCCGTGAACTCGGCGAACGACGGGCCGTACGGCGATGCGATCATCCAGGAGCTCATTCCGTATCTCGAGCAACACTTCCGGATCATCGCCAAGCCGTACGCGCGCATCCTGATCGGTGGGTCGACCGGGGGATGGGAGGCGCTCGCGCTCCAGATCTATCATCCGGAGTTCTTCGGCGGTGCCTGGGGCCTTTACCCCGATCCGGTCGACTTCCGCCGCTATCAGCTGAGCAATATCTACGAGGACACGAGCGCGTTCGCCATCGCGCGCAGTCCCTGGATCGCGTCCGAGGTGCCGGCCGAGCGCGAGAACAGCGGGATGCCCACCATCACCATGCGGCTGGAGAGCCAGCTCGAGGACGCGTTAGGCACCCACGGGCGCTCGGGCGAGCAGCTGGAAGCCTGGGAAGCCGTGTTCGGCCCAACGGACGCCGATGGCTATCCGGCGGCGCTGTGGGACAAGCGCACGGGCCACATGAACCACGAGGTGGCGAACGCGATGCGCGACCACGGCTACGATCTCCGCGCGTATCTCGCGAAGAACTGGAGCACCGTGGGCACGCCGCTCCGCGGCAAGATCCACGTCGTGGTGGGCGAGATGGACAGCTACTATCTCAACCTCGCCTGCTATCTCTTGCAGGATTTTCTCGACAGCACCACCGCACCGCACTACGACGGCTCGTTCACGTACGGCCGGCCGCTCAAGCCGCACGGCTGGCAGCCGTGGACCGACGCCGCGTTCGTGCGCATGGCGTTCGACACGATCCAGGCGCACGCGTCGTCGGACGTCGGTCGTTAGGCAATCGGACACCGCACCAGGAGGCGCCATGCGGCTGGTAGATCCCATCGTTCAGGAGTTCGATCAGGAGGCGCCAACGACGCGCCGCGTGCTCGAGCGCGTGCCGCTCGACAAAAAAGATTGGCAGCCGCATCCGCGATCGATGTCCGTCGGCCGGCTCGCGTCGTGGATGGCGAACGCGCCCGGGTGGACCGCCGGCGTCCTCTATCAGGACGGTATCGATGTCGGCGAATGGGAGTCGTTCCCCGTTCCCGCGTCGACCAGTGCGCTGCTGTCGACCTTCGACGAAGGGTGCAACTCGGCGCGCGCCGCGCTCGGCAAGATGGATGACAAGGCGGCGACCGCCGCGTGGAGCTTCCGGATGGGCGGCAAGACGCTCACGACGTTTCCGCGCATCGCATTCGCGAGACTGTTTCTGCTCAGCGATGCGATCCACCATCGCGGCCAGATGTCGGTGTTTCTGCGCCTCCTCGACGTCCCGGTGCCGGCGATTTACGGGCCGAGCGCCGATGACAATCCGTACTTCTGATGCTCGGCCAATCAGTGAGATAACCAGTAACTGACCTTCACCAACAGCGTGTTCGACGGCGACGCCGCAAACAGCGCCGATGCATCGCGCGGCAGATCGAGCGTGCCGTTAGTGTTTTCGATCGCGCGTTGCTGACTCCACACCACGAACAGCGTCGATCCCGGAAGAAACTGCCATCGCATCACGGCGTTGGCGTTGAAGTTCTTCGTGTTGAAATCCGGATCGGCGAACGTGGTCGCAGTGCCGCCCGCGTCGAGCGTGTACGTGCGCGAAGGCGCATCATAGTGCAGCCGACCGGGCGCCACGGGCACGACGCGTTGGTCGATGCGGGCCGCTCGCGGCGCCGCGACGGTCTTGAATGCATCGTAGCGGCCGGCGCTCACGAATGGCTCCGCATAGAGCTCGATCGTGAGGTCGGGTGAGAACGCGTAGATCGCGCGTCCCGTCAGCGACACCGTTTCCTGCCTCAGGCGCGCGATGATGTTCACCGATGCGGGCGCGATCGTGTCGTGATCGACGAACTGCCATGCGTTGGCTGTGTGCGTCCACGATGGCCCAACGGTGAAACGAAGCCGATCGGAAACACGCGCGACGAGCTGCGGTGCGAGCGTCAACGACCGGCTCCCGGTCGCCGGCTCGAACCAGTAGCTGCCGGTCAGCGTGAGCTGCGTGGTGCTGCGGCCGCTGGTCGTGACCGTGCCGCTCAGCGTCTCACGCGGCGGAAGGAGCAGGGCAGGGCCGCCGCGCAGCGCGTCGGTGGAGAGCGCGGCGGCGTCGTACCTCGCGCCCACCGTGACGTCCCAATAGTCAGGCAGCTCCGCCAACGCACTCACGCTGGCCATGGTGGCGCGCCGCTCGCCGCCGAAGTCCCAGCCGGCGCCTAACTGATCGAAGCCGATGCCCCAATAGTGCCAGCGTGCCGGCTGGAAGTCGTAGTACATGAGCGAGCCGGCTGCTATCAGCCAGTCGGCATTCCGCTGGAAGCCGAGCTCGTTGACATCGAGTCGCGGCGAGAGCGCGTGCAGGACGGTCGACCATCGCCAGTGCGCGCCCGCCACGCGAGCCACGCGAAGTTGGGCCGCGCCTCCCGT
>DASYXE010000407.1:0-3866 GCA_035935375.1 Gemmatimonadaceae bacterium
CGCACGCGCGCGAGCTACTCGCGAACGCGTCATCACCGGCGGCGCAGGCGGCATCCACACCCAAGCCGGTGCCGCGCGGCGCATCGCGCCGTCAGGGCTCGCGGCGCCGCTGAGTGGTGTCGGGAACGTCGCGCCCCACCATGCCGCGTCCCCAGAGTTTCTGATAGAAGCGCAGCCCGGCCGCCCATTCGCCGCGGGCGGGTTGGCCATTGGTGAGCGCGATCTGCCGGCGGTACTGCAGCGTGAGCTCGAACGGGTAGTCGCCGTGGCCCCGTTCGCTCGCGGCGACGCTCGAGTACACGAGTCCCACGCCCACCCATTGCGTCGTGAATGCCGATACCGGGGCGAGCGTGGCCGCGTCGAGGTGCGTCACGTTGCCCGCGGAGTCGACCACGTCGAGCGTGCCCGAGAACGTGCCCGCGTTCTCGTGCGCGTACTGGTAGCGCGCGCCGACCGAGAAGTATTCGCCTAACGAAAGCCTCGGCGTCACGTCGATGGAATAGGCGTCGCCTAACCGGCGGGTCGTGCTCACCGGGCGCGCCGTGGTGTCGAACGGATCGCCGGGCGTCCCCGCGCCCACGCGCAGCGAGCGCGTGTCCTGCACATGGTGCTCGTAGCGCAGCGCCACGCTGGCCCAGAACGAATGCCCGGCGATCACATCCCAGAACGAGCCCGCTTGCATGCCGGACTCGCCCTCACCCGTACCCAAGCCGAACTGCTCGAACGGACGCGGCGGCTGACCGGTCCCGATGACCGCGCTCGCCGACAGCGCGCTGCGGACGTGCAGGCCGTGCTCGGCGATGCGATCGTGCTCGCTCTGCTCGCCGAGCCATACCAACTTGAGCGTGGCCATGGCATCGCCGATCCCGCTGCGATCGAACGACCGCAGCGAATCGGAGACGTCGTTGGAGAAGTAGATCGCGGATTCGGTCGTGCCCACCGACGGTACGAACGCGGTGAGCATCAATCGATCCGTGATCCCGAGGTCCAACGAGAGCGGCGTGACGCGTGCTTGCGACCGCGTCTGAATGAACGTGCCGGGCACGCCGTCGAATTCCTGATACCACCGGGACCACGTGTTGAGAAGCCCAAGGCGGACGGTACCGCCCGGCAGCGTGGTCGCGTCGTCGCCATAGCCCAACACGCTCTGGGCAGCGAGTGGCATCGCCGCGAGCGTCGATGCCGCGATCAACAAAAGTGCAGCGCGCCGCCACCTGGGCACGCGACGAAGCGAGCGAGACGACAAGCGGTGGCGGAGTGGTGCGTCCGGCAGTGATAGGACGTCGGATCGACGGGCGGCGTGTGCGCGCAAGTCTGTCATTACACTCCAGGGTTGTCAACGTTCGGCGCGATCGTCGCCGTCTGCCGCCGTCTCGTATATTGCACGCATTGCAACGCCTGTGCACGCCGCGCGGGCGCCGAACTCTCGCACTGCGTCGCTCGTGAACTCGACTCCCAAGTCCACCATACCGTGGCAACTGACGGGCAACCACTGGCTCACGCTGCCGTGCATCCATCCTGCCGACGGCGCGCTGCATGCGCTTGGCGTGCTCCATCGCGGAGCGCGCGCAGCAGTGGAGTTTGCCGGCAGCGCGGATTTTCTCGCGGGCAGTGGGCCGCCGCTGCTCAAGCCCACGGTGCGGATCAACGGCGAGCGGCGCGAGCTCGGCGCCGAAGGCTTGGCGTGGGAGCGCGCCATGAGCTGGCTGCCCACGTTCACGTGCTCTATTGATGGTATCGTGATTCGCGGGACGCTGTTCGCGCCCTACGGCCGCGACGCGGACATTGCGGGTGCCGTGTACGCCTTCGCATTCGAAAATCGCACCGCGCGCGACGTTCAAGTCGACCTGTCGCTCGAGGGCGTGCTCGGTTACCGGCAGTTGCGCGTGCGCACGGCGCGCCCAACGGACGACGCGCATCGCATCGCGCTCGGCGAGAACGGCGTGGTCGTGCTCGAGGGCAGTGCCCAACCGGGACTGGCCGCGCTCGCGGTCGCCGCCGACGCCGAGAGCGTGAGCGACCTGCAGGTCGGGGACGCACCGCGCTTCAGCGTGCGGCGGTCGCTTGGCGTCGAGGCGGGCGCGCGTGCGGGCGCGGCGTTTTACATCGCGGCCGGCCCCGAGCGCGACGGCGCCGAAGCAACGGTGGCCGTGATGCGCCGACGCGGCTGGAGCGAGCTCCTCACGATGACGCGCGATGCGCTGCAGGAGCTCGAGCAGACGGTTGGGCACGACGGCATCGATCGTCTCATCAATCGCAATCTGTTGTTCGCCTACTTTTACGGCGCGGGCCGCGCGTTGGACGACGCGCACTTCTATCTCGTGCGCTCCCGGGCGCCGTGGAACGGCCGCGGCGTGACGACGCGCGATTGGGATGCGTTAGGCTGGACGCTGCCGGCCATCCAGCTCGCCGACGCGTCGCTGGCGCGCGAGCTGCTGCTGCGCGCGTGCGAGCTGCACGGGTACGCGCCCGGCAGCGGCGTGCACTATCTGGACGGCACGATGTTCGAGCCGGGCTTCTCGCTCGAAGGCGTCGCCTCGTTCGCCATCGCCACCGACCGGTACATTCGCGAGACCGGCGACGATCAGATCGTCGATGAGCCCGCGGTCGCCGATGCGCTCTATGCATCGTGGGACGATTTGTCGGGCCGCCGCGATCAGCACGTCCCGCTGTACAGCACCGAGGTCACGCTCTCGGGCGCGCCCGCCGGCCATCCCTTCACGCTGCATGGCAACGCCGTCGTCGCGCAGGCGCTCGATGTCCTCAAGCGCACGCTGGATGAAGAGAGCGCGCGCTCGGTCGAGGACCCCGAAGCCGTGCGCGCCGCGCTCCGGCGGCACTTCTCCATCGAGCGCGACGGGAAAGTCCTGTTCGCCACCTCGATCGATCTCTCCGGCAACTCCGGCACCGACGGCGACCCCAATGCGTCGCCGTACTGGCTGCCCCTGTACGACGCGGTCGAACGGTTCGACTCGGTGTATCGCCGCACGGTCCGCGGGTTAGGCGGGGAGCCGAAAGCCCTCGCCGAGCAGTGCGCGCGTCTGTTAGGCCCGGATGCCGGCACGGTATTGCAATGGCTGCGGCGCGCGCCCCTCGACAACGGCATTGCGGCCGAGCTCGTGGATGCGGAGGGCCGCGCGACGGGCAACGGCGGCGACGCGGCGCTCGCCGGTCTGCTCGCCTGGTCCACCTGGTACGCCGTGCACGCGCTCGGTGTCCGGCCGTGATGGCCTGACGCACGCGACCGCGTCGCCCAACTGCACCTTTCCCGAGACGCCCCACACTCGTACTGTTATGCGCGCCTGCGCCACTCGCGCGCACGCCACCACCACGATGGAGGACGCCCCATGACTGTGCTCCGTGCTCCAACGCTCGTGATGCTCTTGGGCCTCGGCGTCGCCTCCGGCGCGCACGCGCAGGGATTCCAGCTGAATGAAGTTGGGAGCTGCGCCGTCGCCCGCGGACAAGCCGTCACCGCGTCGCCGTGCAAGGACCCGTCCGTCATTTACTGGAATCCCGCCGCTGCCGCGTCCCTCGAAGGCTGGAGCATTTACGCGGGCGCCGCCGCGGTGATCGCCAGCGGCAGCTTCACGGCGGACACGTCCCGCCGCGTCTTCGACGCCAACGTACCGGTGTCGGTTCCGCCGCACGTGTTCGTCAACGACGGCTCCACCGATGGTCGTTGGGCAGCCGGTCTCGGCGCGTACGTGCCGTACGGACTCTCCTATGGGTGGCACACCGATTTTCCCGGACGCTTCGAAACACTCGAGGCATCGCTCAGCACCGTCTACTTTCAGCCCAACTTCGCCTACCGCATCGCGCCCAACTGGCAGGTGGGCGGCGGTCCCGTCTTCGGCTATTCGCAC
>DASYXE010000408.1:0-3045 GCA_035935375.1 Gemmatimonadaceae bacterium
GGTGGGGGTCACGATCGAGCTCGCCGTGCGCGCCCGCTACGCGAACACCTTGGTTGAGAGCGTGCAGGAGGGCGACGCCCAACAGTACGTGGCGGCCATCGCGCGCGCATCGGGCATCGCGTCGCGGCCGCCGCTCGTGACGCTCGACGTCCCGTCCGTACACACGCTGGAGCCGCGTGACAGCCTCGCCGAGGCCGCCGCACTGCTCCGCCGCCTGTCCGACCTCTATGGCGTGTCGGGCAACGAGGGTCAGGTGCGCGACGCGGTGCGCGCCGCGCTGCCGGAATGGGCAGCCGCGAACGCGCAGGTCGATACGGCCGGTGACATCATCGTGGCCGCCGGCCCCGCTCGTGACACGACGGTGTTCGTGGCGCACATGGACGAAGTGGGATTCGCCGTCACGCGCATCGCGCCGGACGGAACCGTCACGCTCGCGCGCCGCGGCGGGTTCTTGGGCTCCCTGTGGGAGGGACAGACGGCGCTGGCGCAAGTCGACTCGGGGCAAACGCACGCGATGGTGCGCGGCATTTTCGTGCCGCGCGACAGCGCCCGCGCGGCGCAGCCGGGCGAGCTCACGGCGTGGTTCGGTGTCGACTCTGCCGGACTCGCCGCGCGCGGCGTCACCGTCGGCACGACGGTCACCAGCTATAAGAAGGCGGCTCGATTCGGCGCGGTGCGCTTTTCGGCGCGCTCGCTGGACGACCGCACTGGATGCACGGCCCAACTGCTCGCGATGCGGGCCATCAATCCGGCGACGCTGACGCACACGGTGATCTTCGTGTTCTCGGTGCGCGAGGAGACGGGACTGTTCGGGGCTGCGGCGGTGGCGGCCGCGTTCGGCACGAGTGTTCGGCGCGTGCATGCGATCGACACGTTCGTGTCGGCCGACGACCCGATGGAGAGCGAGCGCTTCGCCGACGCACCGTTAGGCATGGGCGCCGTCGTGCGCGCCCTCGACAACTCGAGCGCCACGCCGCCGGCCGAGGTCGATCGCGTGCTGGCGATCGCCCGCGCGGCGCGGATCCCGATCCAGGTGGGCACGACCAACGGCGGCAACGACGGCAGCGAGTTCGTGCGCTATGGCGCGGTCGACGTGCCCATCGGATGGCCGCTCCGCTACTCGCATTCGCCGGCCGAAGTGATCGATCTCCGCGACGTCGTCTCGCTGAGTCGCGTGATCGAGCGTCTGGCGCGCGCGCCCGAACCCGCGCGCCGCGCGGCGTCGGCCAAGGCCGCCGTCACCACGCCGGCACCCGCGCCCACGCCGCACCCGTAACTCTCGAGCCACGGAATCATGCCCCGCGCTTTGCTCTCTGTGTCCGACAAGACCGGTCTCATCGAATTCGCCCGCGGCCTCGCCGGCCACGGGTGGGACATGGTATCCACCGGCGGCACCGCGCGCACGCTGCGCGAGGCCGGCCTAACGGTACTCGACATCAGCGCCATCACCGGCGTCCGCGAGATGCTCGACGGCCGCGTGAAGACGCTGCACCCGGCCGTGCACGGCGGCCTCCTCGCGCGGCGCGATCTGCCCGCGCACATGCAGGCGCTCCGCGAGCACGACATCACGCCCATCGATCTCGTCGCCGTCAACCTCTATCCGTTCCGCGAGACCGCCGCGCGGCGGGACGCATCGCCGGAGGAGGTCATCGAGCAGATCGACATCGGCGGCCCATCGATGATCCGGTCCGCCGCCAAGAATTTCGCCAGCGTGTACGTGGTGGTCGATCCGGCCGACTACGAGCGGGTGTTGGGCGCGGTGGCCGCGGGCGACGATGATGCCGACCTGCGGCGTCTGCTCGCCGGCAAGGCATTCGCGCATACGGCCGGCTACGATTCGGCCATCGCCGGATGGTTCGCCGCGCAGGCCGACACGCTCTTTCCCGAGTGGGTGGCGCTGTCGCTCGAGCGCGCCCAGTCGCTCCGCTACGGCGAGAATCCCGACCAGCGCGCGGCCTTTTACGTCGAGCGGCCCGGCGCCGGGCTGCACGGCCTCCGCCAGCGGGGCGGCAAAGAGCTCAGCTTCAACAACCTGCTCGACCTGGAAGGCGCGCTCCTCGCCACCGATCTCTTCCCCACCGACCGCCCCTGCTGCGCCATCATCAAGCACACCACGCCGTGCGGACTTGCGTTAGGCAGCACCGCCCTCGAGGCGTACGAGCGAGCGCTGGCGTGCGACCCCGTGTCCGCGTTCGGCTCGGTGATTTCGGTGAACGTACCGGTGGACGAAGCCGCGGCGCAGGCCATCTCGCGTCTCTTCGTCGAGTGTCTCGTGGCGCCGGCGTTCTCCGAGGAGGCGGTGGACATCCTGGGTCGAAAGAAAAATCTGCGCGTGCTCGAGGGGCGCGCGCAGTGGGACCCGAACGCGTTCGATTTCAAGCGCGTGCGCGGCGGCTTCCTCGTGCAGGAACGCACCGGCGTGGGCGATGAGCTCGCCTCGTGGACCGTTGCCACGAAGCGCGCACCCACGAGCGCCGAACAGGCCGACCTCGAGTTCGTCTGGCGCGCAGCGGCGAGCGTCAAGTCCAACGCAATCGTGCTCGCGCGCGGCGGCGCGACCATCGGCATCGGCGCAGGGCAAATGTCCCGCGTGGATGCGTCGTTCCTCGCCGTGCACAAAGCCAAAGGCGCCGGACACGATACCAACGGCGCGGTTCTCGGCTCCGATGCTTATTTTCCGTTTCGCGACGGCGTCGACCAGGCCGTCGAAGCCGGCATTACCGCCATCGTGCAGCCCGGTGGTTCCGTGCGCGACGATGAGGTGATCGCCGCCGCAGATGAGCGCGGCATTGCGATGGTCCTCACCGGCAAACGGCTCTTCCGTCACTAGTGAGGTGCGGCAGAAATTATGATAGCGGAGACGAGGGAATGGGGAAGCGCTCGCTGGCGCTCGCTTCGGGAAGCGCTCCGCTGAGGGAAGCGGCGGCGACGCCGCCTGAGGGAGCGGAACAACATCAATGGTCGGCGGGACGTGAGTGCCACGCGCGAGCCCCATCGATCCGGCACGCTCCACCCAGAGACGACTGATGTCCTTCCACTCCCTCA
>DASYXE010000409.1:0-3898 GCA_035935375.1 Gemmatimonadaceae bacterium
CCGTCCCCCGCCCTTGCCGTCGAATCGCAGCGTGCCGCGCGCTTCGTCCGCGTACGACACCACGCGCACGCCGCGCCGCGCGCACAGCGCGAGATACGACAGCATGTGACACGACGTGATCGCCGCGAGGAACAGGTCCTCCGGATTGTGCATCCGGCCGTCGCCGCGAAACATCGGATCGGCGGAGCCCGCCAGATCGGGTTTCCCCATGATCTGCACGCGATACCCCCGCCCGTACCGCTCGTAACTCGCGGTGCCGTCACCAGTGTTGCCGTCCCACGTCAGCCGGGCCACGTACTCGTGCTCGTTCGCCGCCATCGCGCCCTCCCACGGTGCAGCGTGAACAGGTCGAGAGACGACGAGGGGCATCCGCGACCGGGATGCCCCTCGTCGAACTGCCTAACGATAGCCGCTCACTGCGACGTGCCCGCCAGCGCGCGAACCGCGCCGGCCAGCGTCTTCACCTTGGCACCGTCCGATGAGCTGCCCGCATCGCCGTCCAACTGCGACGCCAGCTGCGTCAGCGCGGTCTGCCGCGACGAGCTCGACGCCTGCTCGGCGTCCGTCAACGACTTCCGAACCGACGAGATCCGCGATGCCGACAACCCGCTCGACCGCTCGAGCTGGTCGACGTACGCGCGCGCCAGCGCGAAGCTCGCCGGCCAGACGAATTTGGGCTGTCCCTGCACGTTGAGATAGTCCAGGTGCACCGTCTTCGCCGCGTCGATCTCGTTCTGCGACAGATACGCACTCGGCGTCAATTCCAGGATGTCGAGGCCGCGCACGATCTCGGAGCTCACGATCACGCCGTTGTACCAGTACGCCGACCACGTCCCCCCCAACATCATGCGCGTCGAGTCGATCGGACCGCGGTCGAAGAACGCGATCTCTTTGGGGTGTGCGGCGTCGGTCCAGTCGAACACCGAGATGCCGCCCTGGTACCACGACTGCACCATCACGTCCCGGCCGGGGATCGGAATGAGCGAGCCGTTGTGCGCCACGCAATTCTCCTGCTCCGTTTGCACCGCCGGCATCTTGTAGTAGCTCTGGAAGTGCAAGGTGCGGTCGTTGCCGATCGTGAAGATCGCATCGGCGCCCCAGTTCTTCGGGTCTGTCGCGCGACACTTGGGCTGACCGCCGCCGCCCCATTCATCGGAGAACAACATCTTGGTGCCGTCGTTGTTGAACGTCGCCGAGTGCCAATACGAGAAGTTCGAGTCGCTCGCGGCGTAGAGACGCGTCGGATTCATCGGATCGTGAATGTCCAACAACATGCCGTAGCCCTCGCACGCGCCGCCCGCGAATCCGATCGCGGGATATACTGTGATGTCGTGGCACTGCGTTGGGCCGAGCCGAGGACTCTTGTCGCCCGGAGCCGGCTCGCCGATCACCTTGGCGATGATGGCTGGAAGCGCGGTGCGCAGCGCCGCACTGTCGGCGCTCGTCGGGGCGCCGGTGCCATTGCGCGCCTTCACGATGCTGTCGAGCATCGGGTCGACGAACCGCGGCGGCAGGACACGCTCGAGTCCGAAAATGGTTGCGGTGTACGCGCCTTTGGCGCGCGCCGCCGCAGCCGCCTTGCTCGCTCTGTCGACGTCTACCTTGGTTTCGCCGTGGCTCGGGGTGGCGACGAGATCGTTGAAGATGCGCGGCGAGCTCACGATCGCCGCCTGCTCCGGATGCGCGAGCGGCACCTTGATCACTTCGATGCGGAAGAGCGCCGAGTTCGGATCGTCGGCCGGTTTGGCGCTCGAGCAGCCTTTGAGCTCGTTAGGCGAACGCACCGGCGCCGAGCCCGAGATGTAGACGTACACATCGTCCGGATCCTTGGGATCCACCAGCAGCGTGTGCGTGTGCGAGCCACGGCACGTCTGGACGTTCGCGATGTACTTGGGACTCTTGATGTCCGTGATGTCGAAGATGCGCAGTCCGCGCACGCGCTCGGCGCTCACGGTGTCCTTCACGCCGCCGCCCAAGCAGTCGAGGCGACCCTCGAGTCCTTCGGCCGACACGAAGAGCAGGTTCTTGTACACCGACACGTCGCTCTGCGACACCGGGCAGTAATAGCCCTTGGTGAGCACCGGATGCGCGGGATCGGTGATGTCCCACACCTGAAAGCCGTTGAAGTTGCCCTGGATCACGTAGTGACCGGTGAACGCGAGGTCGCTGTTCACGCCATGCACGAAGCTGTCGGACGGCGGCGTGAACGAGACCTGCTTCAAGTTCCACAGCGCCTGGCCGGCATCGTTGAGTCCCGCCTTGAGGCCGACGCGCGGATCCGGGTTAGGCGGCCCCGCTTCGTAGCGGGCCTCCACCTGTGGCGCGGCGCCCGTGTTCATCGCCGAGCTCGAGTGGGTACATCCCACCGTCGAGATCAGCCCCGCCGCGACCGCGAGCGGCACGTGTCGGATGGCGTTCCGGGTCGTGAGCGCCCGGCCCGCCAGCATCACCAATTGCATTGTGCGTGTCCTCGGGTGGAGAGATGGACGACGACGCGACTAGCCCGTCATTGTGAGGGAGAGCCGCCGCCGAACAGGATGTCGGCGAGCATCCGCTGCATGCGCGCGATCTCGGTGGTCTGATCCACGTTGATGCCGGTGGCGAGCTTGAACACCGTCAGGTCCTGTGCCGCTCCGTTAGACGCGAACAGATCGTTCACCATTGACACCGCGCCCTTGCGATGCTGGATCATGAACTGCAAGAACAGGCGGTCGAAATCCTGGCCGCGTGCCGCATTCAACTGCTTCATCTGCTCGGGCGTCAGCATGCCCGGCATCACCATCGCCATCTGCATCCCGTTCATGTTCATCATCACGGTGCCCGCGGAATCGGGCTGCGGCACGGGCTGACGTCGGTCGCGCAACCACGTTTGCATCAAGTGGATCTCGTCACGCTGCGCATTGATGATGCGCGCGCAGAGCGTTTGGACCGACGGGCTCGCTCCGTGCGACGGTGCCCAACCGGCCATCACGATGGCCTGCGCGTGATGCGGAATCATCCCGCTCATGAACTTGATGTCGGCGTCCGTGTAGGGATACCGCGCGCTGTCGGCCTGCGCCTGCGCGATGGCCGCGGCTTCGCTCGGATCGACCGACGGCGCCTGCGCGACCAGGCAGCTCGTGCCGGCGCACACCGACACGAGCGCGGCGAGCACAGCAGACGACGGATGTGATGCCCTCATAGTCGTTTCACTCTCGGAGAGGAAGCCCTGATCGTGCTGGCCGAATCTAGCGCGCCCCGTGCGCGGCGACCAGTTTGGCCGTGCCTGGCGTACGGATGAGCCCGCAATCTTTTCTGTAATCCTATCCTTACGGACCGCTGGAGGATTAGGCTGCTCGTGGAGCGCGTCTTCGGATAGCAGTCAGGGAAGGGGGAAGCGCTCGCTGTCGCTCGCCGCGCATGGCACTCACGGCGTGCAGACCATTGATGTTGTTCCACCCCTCAGGCGGCGTCGCCGCCGCTTCCCTCAGCGTAGCGCTTCCCCAAGCGAGCGACAGCGAGCGCTTCCCCATTCCCTTACTGCTATCCGAAGACGCGCTCCACTAGCAGCCTAATCCTCCAGCGGTCCGTACGGTAGGATTCCAGAAAGATTGCGGACTCATCCGTACGCCGGGCGCGGCAAAACTGGTCGCCGCGCACGGGGCGCGCTAAATTCGGCCAGCACGATCAGGGCTTCCTCTCCGAGAGTGACACGACCATGAGGGCATCACATCCGTCGTCTGCTGTGCTCGCCGCGCTCTTGTCGGTGTGCGTCGGCACGAGCTGCCTGGTCGCGCAAGCGCCGTCGGCCGATCCGAGCGAAGCCGCGGCCATCGCGCAGGCGCAGGCCGACAGCGCGCGATATCCCTACACGGACGCCGACATCAAGTTCATGAGCGGGATGATTCCGCATCACGCG
>DASYXE010000410.1:0-13343 GCA_035935375.1 Gemmatimonadaceae bacterium
CTCGAGCCGTTACTCGGCGACTTCGACGCGGCGTCGGTGGCCGCGGCGGCACTCCGGCTGCTCGAGGCGGAGCGGGCACGGCGCACGCCTCACGCAAAACAGCCATCGCCTAACGCACCCGCCGCCGCGCCGGCCGCGGCGCCGGAGGCCGCGCCGCGGGGGCCGCGGCGCACGCCGGCCGGAGGCGCCGTCCGACTGTTCGTCAATGTGGGAGAGCGCGATGGCGTGTCGCCGCGCGATCTCGTCGGCGCCATCGCCAACGAAGCCGGCATCGCGGGTTCGCGCATCGGACGCGTAGAAATCCGGGACAGCCACTCGCTCGTCGAGCTCGAGGCCGCGGACGCCGAGCGCGCGGTGGAAGCCTTGACCGGCGCGAACATTCGCGGCCGACGCGTGAGCGCCCGAGTGGACCGCGACCGTCCGCCGCGCGAGCGCGGGGAGCGCGGGGAGCGCGGCGGCCGCGGCGATCGCGTTGGGCAAGCGCGCGGGAAATTTTCTCGGCGACCGGGCACGCGCGATCGCGGTCCCTCACGCCGGCGCGACGAGTGAGCGACCAGAGCACGTTCGCCGGACCGATCCGCAGTGGATGGATCGAGGTGATCGCCGGCGTGATGTTCAGCGGCAAGAGCGAGGAGCTCATCCGGCGCGTGCGTCGCGCGATCATTGCGAAAAAGAAAGTCCAAGTCTTCAAGTCGCACCTGGACGACCGCTACAGCAGCGCGTTTGCGATCGCCAGTCACGACGGACGCACCGTCGATGCGGTACCGGTCGACTCGTCGCTGCAGATTGCGGAACAAATCAGCCCGCTCGTCGACGTCGTCGCAATCGATGAAGCACAGTTCCTTGATGCGGGCGTCGTCGATCTCGCGACATCACTCGCCGGACGCGGAATCCGCGTCATCATCGCGGGCACCGACACGGACTTTCGCGGCGAACCGTTCGGCGCAATCCCGCAACTGATGGCCGTGGCAGAAGTGGTCGACAAGCTGCACGCCATCTGCGTCATCTGCGGCGGTCCAGCGAGCCGAAACCAACGTTTGTTGGGCGGCAAGCCGGCGCGTTACGACTCGCCTACCATCATGGTAGGCGGACGCGAATCGTACGAAGCACGGTGTCGTCACTGTCACCAGGTTCCGAGGCGAGACGAAGACCAAGTGCCGCTGCTCTAACTGGCCGACGAATGCGCCATTGTTAGAACTCTCACAGCCGCCGAGGCTGGTTGACGCGAGACACGGCCCATCCTACCTTGGCCGTCCGTCACAGCCCTATGTCCAACACACGCTCGACATGAACCGAATCGTACGATCCGGGTTGATCGCCGTTGCCTTACTCGCCACAGCGTGTATGAAAGACGCACCCGTTGGTCCGCGTGCCGCCACGGTGTCCATGAAGGTGCAGTTCCAGAACGGCACGCCCGGCGAGGAGATTCGCGTATCCATTGCATCGTTCGTCCCCGACACGGAACAAGCGCTGGACTCGTTGTTCAACGGCACGTTTCCGGTAACGTCGGGAACACAGGATCTCACCGTCCAGTTCGATCTCTCGCCGTGCATCAACCGATTCCCACCTGATGATCTCGGTCCATATTGTCAGATCCAAGTGAGTCTCGAGCTGCTGAACAACGGCGTGGTGCAGGACCAACAGTTCTTGGGCACCATGATCGTTCGGCCCGGTCAGACGGTTGCGGCGCAACCTGTGGTGCTCACCGCGGGTAATAACCCACCGGTGATTACCACACTCGACACCGCCCGAGTAGTCGAGTCCGCTCTCATTCGGTACCAACTCACGGGCAACGACCCGGACGGAGATCTGACGACGCTGCAGGCGACAGACATCGTGAACGGCAACCTCGATCTCGAGACGCCATACAAGTTCTTCCCTCCGCTCTCAACCATCAGCAACGGAATCTTTTATGCGTTGCAGACGCCGTTTGCCGGCGCAAACGAAATCGAAGTGAGCCTGTCCGATTCCAAGTTCAATTCGAGTGCGTTGGACTCCGTGCCGGCGCTTCCACCGAATGGCGACGTCTTCATTGACACCGTGAGTGTCGACACGACAGCCGATTCGATCATCGTGAACGCAGCGCCGGCGGTAGACAGCTTGGAGATGGTCTTTCTCGATCCGTCGCTGCAGACCATCGTGTTGCAATGCGGCGCAGCGGCGCCGCCGGACTTCACGACCAACCATTTCGCGTGCAAGCGTCCGGCAGCGTTCACGAGCTCGACCGTCGTGCTGGTGCCGGTGGACTTCGCAGGCAATCCTGGCAACGGCCTTCGGTGCGCGGTACCGACGGCGTTGTGTGTGCCCCTTCCGGCAGCCGATCGGCGAACGGCGGCGCCGCACATCCAAGCCACGCGGGCGCGTCCGAGGGTGCGTCGATGATGATCGTTGGCCTCACAGGCAACATCGCGAGCGGCAAGTCGACCGTCGCGCAACTGTTCGCTGCGCGCGGCGCAACGATCATCGACGCCGATGCGCTCGCCCGCCGAGCGGTGGAACCGGGCACGCCCGCGCTGCGCTCGATCGTCGCGCGCTGGGGCACGGGGGTGTTGTCGCCCGACGGGTCACTCGATCGCGCGGCGCTGCGCCACGTGGTGTTCGACCGACCCGACGAGCTCGAAGCGCTGAACGCGATCGTACATCCCGAAGTTGGGCGACTGCGCGACGAGGAAATCGCGGAGGCTGCTGCGCGCGGCGATCGCGTCGTGGTGTGTGACATTCCGCTGCTCTTCGAGCGGCGCCTGGCCGACTCGTTCACGCGCATCGTACTTGTCGACGCGCCGCGTCCCATCCGGCTCGAGCGTCTCATGCGCGACCGCGGCCTGTCGCAGGAAGAAGCGGTCCAGATGATCGCCGCGCAGATGCCGGCCGAGCTCAAGCGGGCACGCGCCGACTTCGTGATCGAGAACGCAGGCACGCGCGACCAGTTGGCGGACCGCGTGCGCGAAGTGTGGGATGCGATCACGCGCGACGAGAACGCGAAGCAACCGGCGCCGGCCTGAGTAAAGAGCGGACGAAGCCGGACACGGACGGCCAAAACAGACTTGTTGTTGTATTGACGCTTTCCAGCCTCGCCGGTAGACTTCGCGCGACTTCACCTGGGGCAGCGCTCTCGTGTCGAACATTCCAAACGACCTGCTCTACACCGAAGAGCACGAATTCGTAAAAAAGCTTCCCGAGTCGGATGTCGTACAGATCGGGATCACCGACTACGCGCAAGGCGAGTTGGGCGACGTCGTGTACGTCGAGCTGCCAAAGGTGGGTGAATCGTTCGGTCGCATGGATGTCTTCGGCACGATCGAAGCGGTCAAGGCGGTGTCGGAGTTGTTCTCACCGCTCGCGGGAACGGTCGAGGCGGTGAATCCGCGACTCGACAAGGAGCCGGCGCTCGTCAATACCGATCCGTACGGGGAAGGCTGGATGATCCGTCTTCGTGTGAAGGATGTCGGCGAGCAGGACCAGTTGTTAGGCCCGGAAGAGTACAAGAAGCACATAGGGGAATAGGGACGCTCCCTGACGCTCGCTTGGGGACGCGCTTCGCTTGGGGAAGCGGGGCTGCGCCCCTTGGGGAGCGGAAGCGCTTCCCGTACTCAGCAGATGGCAATTACCTAGAGCGCGTAGTCTTCAATGGGCGGACACGCGCACACCAGATTCCGGTCGCCGAACGCGCTTTCCACTCGCCCAACGGCCGGCCAGAACTTCCATTCGCGCGTCCACGGCGCGGGGAACGCCGCCTGCTCGCGCGTGTAGGGGCGCGACCACTCGGACGACAGCACGCGCTCCAGCGTGTGCGGCGCGTTCTTGAGCGGATTGTCCAAGCGGTCCGCCCGTCCCTCTTCGATCTCGCGGATTTCCTCGCGGATCGAGATGAGTGCATCGCAGAATCGATCCAGCTCCTCCTTCGACTCACTCTCGGTGGGTTCGATCATGAGCGTGCCGGCCACGGGGAACGAGACCGTCGGCGCATGGAAGCCGTAGTCCATGAGGCGCTTCGCGATGTCTTCCACGTCGACGCCCGCACTCTGCTTGAATGCGCGCGGGTCGATGATGCATTCGTGCGCGACCGTCCCGTGGGTGCCGCGATACAGCACGGGGTAGGACGCGTCGAGACGCTTGGCCACGTAGTTCGCGTTCAGAATCGCCACTTTGGATGCGCGCGTTAGGCCTTCGCCGCCCATGAGCTCGATGTACATGTACGAGATGGGCAGAATGCTCGCGCTGCCCCACGGCGCGGCCGACACGGGTCCGATCGCTTCCGTACCGCCCACGCGCACCAGGGGGTGTCCCGGCAGGAACGGCGCGAGGTGCGCGGCGCACGCGATCGGTCCCATGCCTGGACCGCCGCCGCCGTGCGGGATGCAGAATGTCTTGTGCAGGTTCAGGTGGCACACGTCGGCGCCGATGTCGGCGGGGCGGCAGAGTCCCACCATCGCATTCATGTTCGCGCCGTCCATGTAGACCTGCCCGCCGTTGGCGTGCACGATCTGACACAGATCGCGAATGCCTTCCTCGAACACGCCGTGCGTGGACGGATACGTCACCATGAGCGCGGCCAGCCGCGGCGCGTGCGCCGCCGCCTTTTCGCGCAAGTCGGTCAAGTCGATGTTGCCGCGCTCGTCGGTGCGCACCACCACCACCGACATGCCCGCCATCACGGCGCTTGCCGGGTTGGTGCCGTGCGCCGATTGCGGGATGAGGCAGACGTCGCGGTGCGCGTCGCCGCGCGACTCGTGATAGGCGCGGATGACGAGCAGGCCCGCGTACTCGCCCTGCGAGCCTGCGTTAGGCTGCAGCGACACCGCCGGGAATCCGGTAATCTCGGCGAGGGCGCCCTCGAGGCGTTCGAACAGCACGGAGTAGCCGTCGGTCTGCTCGCGGGGCGCGAACGGGTGCAGGCGGTTGATCTCGCGCCACGAGATCGGCAGCATCTCGGCGGTGGCGTTGAGTTTCATGGTGCACGAGCCCAACGGAATCATCGAGTGCGTGAGCGACAGGTCGCGCGACTCCAGCTTGCGCATGTAGCGCAGCATCTCGGTTTCCGAGTGGTACTTGTTGAACACCGGGTGCGTGAGGAACGCGCTGGTGCGCGCGAAGCGCTCGTCGAACCGGTCGTCCACGCCCTCGGCCACGTCGGAGGCGGTGAACTCCGGCCGCGTGCCGCGGTTGAACACGGCGAAGAGGTCGTTCACGTCGTCGAGCAGCGTGCTCTCGCCGATCGCGATGCCGACCGTATGATCGTCGATCGCCCGCATGTTGAGCTGCTTGGCGCGCGCGTCGCGCAGCACGTCGGTCAGGCGGCGTTCGCCTAACTCAACGCACACGGTGTCGAAGAACACGTCGTGGCGGATGCCGTAGCCGAGGCGCCGCAGGCCCTCGGCGACGGTCTCGGCGAACCGGTGCGCGCGTGTGGCGATGCGCGTGAGGCCCGACGGCCCGTGCCACACCGCGTACATGCTCGCCATCACGGCGAGCAGCACCTGCGCCGTGCACACGTTGCTCGTTGCTTTCTCGCGGCGGATGTGCTGCTCGCGCGTCTGGAGCGCCATCCGGAGCGCCGGTCGTCCTTCGCTGTCGCGCGAGACGCCGATGATCCGGCCGGGAATCTGCCGCTTGAACTCGTCGCGCGTGGCGAAGTACGCGGCGTGCGGTCCGCCAAAGCCTAACGGAACGCCGAAGCGCTGGGTGCAGCCCACGGCCACGTCGGCGCCCCATTCGCCGGGCGGCACGAGCAGCGTGAGCGAGAGTAAATCCGCCGCCGCCGTGAGCAGGCCGCCCGCCGCGTGCACGCGCTCGGCGAACGCGTGGTAATCGATCACCGCGCCGTCGGCCGTCGGATACTGCACCAGCGCGCCGAAGACGTCGTTGCCTAACGTCGCCGTGCGGTGGTCGCCCACGACCACCGTGATGCCGCGCGCCCGTGCGCGCGTGCGCACCACCTCGATGGTCTGCGGAAAGCACTCCTGCGACACGAAGTACGTGTTCTTGCCCGCTCCGCCCTTCACCGCGTGCGACATCATCATCGCCTCCGCCGCGGCCGTCGCTTCGTCGAGCAGCGACGCGTTGGCGATCGGCAGACCCGTGAGGTCGATGACCATCGTCTGAAAGTTGAGCAGCGCCTCGAGCCGCCCTTGCGCCACCTCCGCCTGGTACGGCGTGTACGCCGTGTACCACGCCGGATTCTCGAGCACGTTGCGCTGGATCACCGGCGGCACCAGACAGCTGTAGTAGCCCAACCCGATGAACGAGCGGAAAACCTGATTGCGAGACGCCACCGCGCGAAAGCCGCGCAGCGCCGCGGTCTCGCTCTTCCCTTCGCCTAACGCCAGCGGGCGGCGCAGGCGGATCGCGTCGGGCACCGTCGCATCCATCAGGTCGTCGAGCGACTCGTGGCCCAACACCTCGAGCATGGCGCGAACATCGTCGTCGGTTGGGCCGACGTGGCGGGGAATGAAGCTGTCGGCATCCGTCAGTGATACCGGTGCAATCGTGGTGGTCATGAAACCCTCGGCGCCGCCGGGCGCACGGTCGTGTCGGTGAGGAAAGCCTGTGGCGCGGGCCGCCATCGGCCGCGCCGCAGCAGTGAAATCTGCCATCCTGTCGGAGGAAATTCCATCGCCTGACCTCCTCGTGCCGGTTCAGTTTGCACGGTTCGGCAGAATCGAGCTTCCTCGCTTGCAGCAAACGGACAAAGCACTGCGATCCGTGCTGTGTCCGATCCGGCGGCAGTGCTTTGTCCGTTTCGAAGAAGCGACGCAACCCGCCGTCCCCTCAGACTGCGACGAATTCGATAGCCTACGTCACGTTTTCCTTGCCTCACCGACGCCTTGTCCCCATAGTAGCGCCGTGCGAGGCGACCCGACCGTACTGCTGGGCCCGCCGTCCTGCCCATTGCGAGCGCTGAGAAGGAGCCTGTATCGAACCATCTCCCGACACCGATCGTCTTTCCGGTGCGGCGGCGTGACCGTGCGCCGAGCCGGAAACCTCCCTCTCTCGCAATCCGTGATCATGCGAACTCCCCTCGCTGCGTCGTCGCTGCTCCCATTGCTCGCCGTTATCGCCTGTCAGCACGGCGATCGCGCGCGAACCCAAGGCGGCGAATACGGTGGCACCATGGTGATCGCGGTCGCCGGCGATGCCGATGCCCTTCTGCCGCCGATCACGGTCAACGCGACCAGCTACGAGGTGGACGGTCTCGTGTTCGAGAATCTCGCGCGACCCGGTGCCACGTTGGACCCGATCGGCGACCAAGGTTGGACGGGAGAGCTCGCCGATTCGTGGAAGTGGGGCCGCGACTCGCTCACCATCGGATTCCACATCGATACCGCGGCGCGGTGGCACGACGGGGTGCCGGTTCGCTCGAGCGACGTCAAGTTCACCATCGATCTGTACAAGAATCCCAGGGTCGGCTCGTACGTCGCGCCGCTGCTCGCCAACATCGACTCGGTGAGCACGCCCGACTCCTCGATCGCCGTCTTCTGGTTCAAGAAGCGCTACCCGGGTCAGTTCTACGACGCCGCGTATCAGATGCGCATCTTGCCGCGGCATGCGCTGGCCGGGACCGACCCCGCGCAGTTGCAGTCGTCGCTGTTTGCACGGCATCCCATTGGCAGCGGGCCATATCACTTCGTGAGCTGGGTGCCCCGCCAGACGATCGAGCTGCAGGCCGACACGTCGTATCACCGCGGGCGGCCGCGTCTCGAGCGTCTCATCTGGAGCATCGCGCCCGAGTACAATGCCAGCGTGGTGCGCATGCTCGCCGGCGACGCCGACTTCCTGGAGTTCGTCAATCCGGTGGACATTCAGCGCGTCGGCCACGCGCCTAACGTGAAGCTCGTGCCGTATCCATCGATGGCCTACGGCTACCTGTTGTTCAACGAGCGCGACCCGCACGACCTGTCCCGGCCCAACGCGTTGTTCGCCGACCGCTCGCTCCGCCGCGCGCTGACCATGGCCATTGACCGGCGGCGCGTCACCAAGAGCGTGTTCGACTCGTTAGGCTCGGTGGCCTACGGCCCGTACACGCGCGCGCTGCCGTACTTCGACAGCACCGTCGCCGAGCTGCCCTTCAGCCCCGACAGTGCCCGCCGCGTGCTCGACGCCCTCGGCTGGCACATCGGCGCCGATGGCATCCGCGTCAAGAACGGGACGCCGCTGCGGTTCAGCATGCTCGTCCCGACATCGAGCGCGGTGCGCATGCAGACCGCGGTCATGCTCCAAGCGATGTTCCAGGATGTCGGCGTGAAGGCCGACATCGAGTCCGCCGACATCGGTACCGTGCGCCAGCGCAGCCAATCGCGCCAGTTTCAGACGTTGATCGAGGCCATGCAGTCGGACGGCAATCCGAGCACGATCCTGCAGAATTGGGGCATCGACGCCGCGAAGGCCAAAGATGGCGGGAACGCCGGGTCCTACGAGAATCCGCAGTTCGACGCGTTGGTGGACACCGCGATTGCCCAGTTCGACCCCGCGCGCGCCAAGTCCTATTATTTCCGCGCGTACAACGTGCTGAACGACGATGCGCCCGCGATCTGGCTCTGGGAGCCCGCCACGGTGGCCGCGGTGCAGAAGCGAATCCACCCGGTGGACATGCGCGCCGACGAGTGGTTCGCTAACATCTCGCAATGGTACATTCCGTCCGCCGAGCGCATCCAGCGCGATCAGATCCGTCTCGCCGAGGCCCAACGTTAGTCCTTCGCGGGTCGCGGTGGTGAGCGGCGTCCGGCGGCGCATCCGCGCCGGACGCTGACGTGCTTCGGCTCCTCCTCCGCCGTGCGGCCCACGGGGTCCTGATCGTCTGGCTGGTCGCCACCGCCACATTCTTTCTGCTGCACCTCGCACCGGGCGACCCGATCGCGGCGTCGCTGGACAGCCCGCTCACGCCGCCCGCGGTGCGCGCGCACTACCGCCACGTCTACGGACTCGATCAACCGCTGTCCGCGCAGTACGGACGGTGGCTGGCGATGATGACGCACGGCGACTTCGGGTTTTCGTTTCCGCATCGGCGGCCCGTGAGCGCGGTGATCGCGTCGGCCTTGCCCAACACGCTGCTGCTCATGGGGGTCGCCCTGGTGCTGGCATTCGCCGCCGGCATTGCGTTAGGCCTGCTGCAGGCGCGCCACCGCGGCCGCCCGCTCGATTGGGGCCTCGGCCTCGGCTCGTTGTTCTTCTACTCGATGCCGGACTTCTGGCTCGCGCTGATGCTGCTGTTCCTGTTCGCATTTGTGTGGCGCGTCTTTCCGGTGACGGGCATGTTCGATCCCGTCATGTACCCGTACTACGGATTTTGGCAGCGGATCGGCGACCGCTTGTGGCACCTCGTCCTGCCGGCGTGCACGCTCGCGCTACTCAGCGCCGCCGCGATCGCGCGATTCCAGCGCGCCGCGCTGCTCGACGTATCCGGCGAAGATTTCGTCCTCACCGCGCGCGCCAAGGGCGTGTCCGAGCGCCGGGTGCTGATGCACCACGTGCTGCGCAACGCGCTCCTGCCCGTGATCACGCTCTTCGGGCTCGCGCTGCCGGTCCTGTTAGGCGGATCGGTGTTCGTCGAGAAGGTGTTCTCGTGGCCGGGCATGGGCCTGCTCACCGTCGAGGCCATCGGCACGCGCGACTACCCGCTCCTCTGCGCCGCCGTCGTCATCGCCAGCGTGCTCGTGATCGCCGGCAGTTTCATCGCCGACGCGCTGTACGCCGTGGTCGATCCCCGCGTCCGGCTGGAGTGACGTGCACACGCTCGTTTGGATCGCCGCCGCCGTCCTGACGACGCTCATCTGCGGCGCGGTCGCGCGCGCGGGCGACGCCGATACCGGATCGCCGTGGCGCATCGCGCTCACGCGCCTCCGCGACAATCACGCCGCCTTCACCGCCCTGTGCGTGATCGTCGCGCTGTTCGTGGTTGCCGTGCTCGCACCATGGCTCGCGCCGTATTCGCCGATCGCGCAGCCCGACATCGTGCGGCTCAAGGACTTGCCGCCGTCGCTCGCCCATCCGTTCGGTACCGACTTCGCCAGCCGCGACGTCTTCAGCCGCGCGCTCTACGGAGCCCGCGTGTCGCTCAGTGTCGCGCTGCTCGCCATCGTCGTCTCGGCGTCCGTGGGCACCGCGTACGGCGCCATCGCCGGCTACGTCGGCGGCCGCGTCGACACGATCATGATGCGCCTCATCGATGCCGCGCTCTCCGTGCCGCGCATCCTGTTGTTGATCGCCGTGCTCGCGCTCTGGGCGCCGGTGCCGCTCCCCGTGCTGATCCTGTTGTTAGGCCTCACCGGGTGGTTCGGCGTCAGCCGCGTCGTGCGGGCGCAGGTCCTGTCGCTGCGCGAGCGGGACATGGTCGTGGCGGCGCGTGCGTTGGGCGCGAACGATCGCCACATTCTGTGGCGCCACATTCTGCCCAACGTGCTGTCTCCCGTGATCGTGTCGATCACGCTCGGCATCGCCAACGTGTTGATCGTAGAAGCCGGACTGTCGTACCTCGGCGTCGGCGTGCGGCCGCCCGCCGCCAGTTGGGGCAACATGATCCTCGATGGCGCGGACGAAATCGCATCGCTGTGGTGGATCTCGACGTTCCCCGGCTTGGCCATCGTCATCACCGTGATGGCATTCAATCTTCTTGGGGATGGCTTGCGCGACGCGCTGGACCCGCGTCAGGTTGACGGGTGATGACCAGCCCTGGTTCGGCGCCGCTGCTCAAGATCCGTGATCTGTCCACGTGGTTTCACGCCGGCCGGATCGTCGCCCGGGCCGTGGACGGCGTCTCGTTCGACGTGATGCCTCACGAGACCGTCGGCCTCGTCGGCGAGTCGGGCTGTGGCAAATCGGTCACCTCACTCTCAATCCTGCGACTCATCGAGCGACCCGGGCGCATCGAGCCGGGCAGCCGCATCGAGTTCGAGGGACGCGATCTCCTGACGCTCGACGATCGCTCCATCCGCGACATTCGCGGCAATCGCGTCTCGATGATCTTTCAGGAGCCGATGACGTCGCTCAACCCCGTGTTCTCGGTGGGCGACCAGATCGCCGAGGTTGCACGCGTGCACAGCTCGGCGTCGCGCCAGGAAGCGTGGGATCGCGCCGTGGACATGCTTCAACAGGTTGGCGTCCCCGCTCCGGCCGAGCGCGCGCGCGAATATCCGCACCAACTATCGGGCGGACTCAGACAGCGGGCGATGATCGCGATGGCGCTCATGATGCACCCCGCACTCCTCATCGCCGACGAGCCCACCACCGCGCTCGACGTGACGATCCAGGCGCAGATTCTCGAGCTCCTCGCCGAGCTGCAGGCGAGTGTGGGCATGTCGATCCTGCTCATCACCCACGACCTCGGTGTCATCGCCGAGTCGGCGTCGCGCGTGCTCGTGATGTATGCAGGGCAAATCGTAGAGGAAGCGCCCGTGCGCATGTTGTTCGCGGCGGCGCATCATCCGTATACCGAGGGCCTGTTGAGCGCCATGCCGCGAATGGGCGACCGGCGTGAGCGCTTGACGGTGATCCCGGGAACGGTGCCGTCGCCCACCGAATGGCCCGCCGGCTGCCGGTTTCACGATCGCTGCGCGTACGCGTGGGATCGCTGCCGCGTCGAGGCGCCGCCCTTGTATCAGATCGGGACCGGCCACGTTTCGCGGTGCCACCTCGCCGCGGAGCCGGCCCGCCGCCAATCGCCGCGCGCGGCCGTCGCCGGCGGAGCGGCAACCGCCACGTGACGGCGCCTAACGCAGAGTCGGTGCGTCCGGCGGCGCCCGCGCGGGGCGTCGCACCGCTGCTCACCGTGCGCGACCTGGTCAAGCACTTTCCGATCAGCCGCGGCGTGTTCCGCCGTCACGTCGGCGCCGTGCGCGCGGTGGATGGCATCTCGCTCGACGTCATGCCGGGCGAGACCCTCGCGTTGGTCGGCGAATCCGGCTGCGGCAAAACGACAGCGGGTCGCTCGATCCTCCGCCTCATCGAGCCCACATCCGGCGACATTCGCTTCGACGCCGTCGATGTGCGTGCGCTCGACGGCGAAGCGCTGAGGCGCCTGCGCCGCCAGATGCAGATCATCTTCCAGGATCCGTTCTCGTCGCTCAACCCGCGCATGACCGTGGGCGCGATCGTGCGCGAGGGCCTGACGATTCACAAGCTTGCCGAAGGCGAGGCCGCCGACGCGCGGGTGCGAGAGCTGCTCGATGAAGTCGGGCTTCGCGCCGAAGTCGCCTCGCGATACCCGCACGAATTCTCCGGTGGACAGCGCCAGCGCATCGGCATCGCGCGCGCGCTTGCGGTACAGCCGCGGTTCATCGTATGCGATGAGCCGGTGAGCGCGCTCGACGTCTCGGTGCAAGCGCAGGTGATCAACCTGCTCGAGGACCTGCAGCGCGAGCACCGGCTCGCCTACCTCTTCATCGCACACGACCTATCGGTCGTCGAGCACATTGCCGATCGCGTGGCCGTGATGTACCTGGGCCACATCGTCGAGCAGACGGATGCCGTCGAGTTGTACCGGCAGCCGATCATGCCGTACACGCAGGCGTTGCTGTCCGCGGTGCCGGTGCCGGATCCGACGCGCGAGCGCCAGCGCATCATATTGAGCGGCGACGTTCCGTCACCCGCGAACCCGCCCACGGGCTGCCCATTCCATCCGCGATGCCCGCACCCGCGCAAGGACGAAGCGTGCACGCGCCTCGTTCCACCGCTCGAGGAAAAAGAGCCCGGCCATTTCGCGGCGTGCATCAAGCAAACGCCGACCGTCGTATCGTGGGCCGAGCAGCAAGCCGCCGGCGGGACGCAGCCGCCCGAGCGGATCGTGCTCTCTCAGATCACGGCCACGTAAATACGCTCGACGGCGACACGAGCTCGCGGCTGAACCGAATGTCACGCGGCTCGTGCGAGAAGAGATGGCTCGCGTTGAGGACGCTCAGGCGCACTTCCCACTTCGCGTGCGCGTCGTGATTGGCCGGAAGCGCGAAATCGAGCCGCCACGTTTGTTGCGATCCCGGCGGAAACGCGCCGAGCAGTCCCACGCCGAAGCCCGTCTTCACCGGCGTCGTGATGCTGAACGGGGCATCGCCCGCCCACACGCGCCCCGCATCGGCGAACAATGCGAGGCCAACGGCCGCCTGGTCGCGCACGCGCCCGATGATCCAGCGATCCTCGAGCCGCACCACGCCGCGCATCGCGCCCGCGTCCTGCGAATCGAGGTAGCCGCGCACCCCCCCATCCACTTCGCCTAACGACAGCTGGAACGGCACCCGCTGATTCCAGCCGCTGCCCCAGTCGACGGTGCCGACCAGCGTGTGATCGGTGGACAGCCGGCGGTACATCATGAGCCGCGCACTGGCCAGAATGCCGTCCCAGCCGTGCGTCCGGTAGTC
>DASYXE010000411.1:0-2226 GCA_035935375.1 Gemmatimonadaceae bacterium
GCTTCCCCATTCCCTGACTGCTATCCGAACCTCAGACGCGCTCCACTAGACAGCTCGCCAACGTTCTGACTCCCTCGCGGATCTCGTGCGGCGCAATTCCGCCGTATCCAAGGATGAGCCCGCCGCGCGCCGGCGGAGTGAAGTAGCAACTGGAAAGCGGCGTGACAAGGATGCCCTTTGCCGCTGCCCGTTTCGCGACGGCTTGGTCGCTCACACCCGGCGGTAGCAGCGCCGCCAGGTGCAGCCCCGCCGCCGCCCCGACCACGTCGAGCCAGTCACCTGCTTCGGCGCGAATCGCATCCACCAGCGCCTGCCGCCGTTCCATGTACACCATGCGCATGCGCCGGATGTGCCGCGCGAAATGCCCCTCGCGGATGAAATCGTTCACGACGGCCTGATACAACGTCGACGAGAACACGTCCGAGGCATCGCGCATCGCCGAGAATGCCGGGACCAAATCTTTGGGCACCACCACGTAGCCTAACCGCAGCGCCGGGAACAACACCTTGCTGAACGTGCCGACGTAGATCACGCGCGCGTCGGCGTCCATGCTGTGCAGCGACGCGATCGGCCGGCTGTCGAACCGGTACTCGCTGTCGTAGTCGTCCTCGATGATCCACGCGCCGGCCCGCGACGCCCAGTCGAGCAGCGTCATCCGCCGCGTGGCGCTCATCGTCACGCCTAACGGATGCTGGTGCGACGGCGTGATGTACACCGCACGGGCCGAGGGCGCCGCGCGCGCGCCGCGCGCGACGTCCAGACCCTCCGCATCGACCGGCACCGGCACCATGCGCGCGCCTGCCGCCAGCAGCGCCTGCCGCGCACCGGGATACCCCGGATCCTCCACCCACACCGCGTCGTGCGCGTCGAACAGCACGCGCGCCGTGACCAACAACCCCTGCTGCGACCCCGTGGTCACCAGGATTTGCGAGGGGTCGCACCGCGCCGCGCGCGCCGCGCCCACATACTCGGCGATGGCCTCACGGAGCGAACGGTCGCCCATGGGATCGCCGTACGCCATCATGGCTCGCGTCACGCGCCGCGTGTGCCGGTTCACCAGACGAGCCCACACCGCCGCCGGAAACTGATCGAGCGCGGGCAGGCTGATCCGGAACGCTCCCGGATTGCCCAACCAGGACTGGTCGGTCTGGAAGATCGTGCCCGCCAGGCGCGAGGTGCGTCGCGGCCCGCCTCCGTTAGGCGCGCGCTCGGCACGGCGCACGGCCGGCCGCTTGATGAGCGATACCCGCTCCGGAATCGACCGCGCCACGCACGTGCCCGCTCCCACGAACGACTCGAGATACCCCTCGGCGTGCAGTTGCTCGTATGCCCCGAGCACCGGAATGCGCGACACGCCGAGCTCGGTGGCGAGCTGGCGCGTGGACGGCACGCGCTGGCCAGGCCGCAGGTGGCCAGCCAGGATTGCCGACTGAAACCACTCGTATAACTGTCGATAGATGGGCGTCCGCCGTCGCGCGTCGATCGCGACTGGCGGCACGAAACCCGGCGCCAGGCGTGGCACGGCCGACCCTGAAAGTGGTCATATCATTTTGCACTAGAGCGGCTATTGAGGCAAGCCACTCCGCCCCCTACTCTCACCCATGGGCCGGCGCGCGCCGCCGCCGCGCGCGCCTAACGACAGCTCTACGGGGGGCCGAGCGATGTCGAGGAGCGTGAGAATCGGCTGGTGTCTCGCCGGATGCGCGTTGGCCGCAAGCGTGGCACGCACCAACGCGCAGACGGATAGTACGCCGACATGCGTGCAACCCTGCCCCGTCCAGCGCCAGTCGGTGGACGACGCGTGGTGGACCGGTCCGATGATCGCACCGGGTTCCGGCACGCTCACACCCGGTCACTTTCTCATCGAGCCGTACTTCTACGACGTGAACGCCGGTCGCGCGAACAGCTACGGCAACCTCACCTACATCCTGTACGGGCTCATCGATGGACTCACGATCGGCACGTCGCCGACCGCCGGCTTCAACACCCTGGGCGGAGCGCCCAGCAGCTCGGGTATCGGGTTAGGCGACGTGAGCGCGATCGCGCAGGTCCGCCTGCTCCGCCGCAACCCCGACCGCTGGCTCCCGGCAACCGCCTTCAACGTGACGGAGACCTTCCCCACCGGCCGCGACGACCGGCGCGGCGAGCGGACGAGCGACGGCTTCGGCAGCGGCGTCTATACCACCACGCTGTCGCTGTACACGCAGAGCTACGTCTGGCTGCCTA